>JBMNNU010000114.1:0-9753 GCA_050942695.1 Chloroflexota bacterium | reverse complement strand
CTGGTTGTCCCAAGCGGGTCCGGATGGCGCACCTGAGTATGGTCTTCGCTTCTTCACGATCGGCCCCGGCGGCGAGATTCCCATCCACAACCACCTCTACTACCAGACAATGTACATTCTCAGCGGCCGTCTCTCAGTTGTGGCATACGACATCAACACCGATCAGCCGGTCGAAGAGAAGGTGATGGGAGCCAACGACTTCGTTTTCGTGCCCACCATGGAGCCCCACAGCATGAAAAACCTGAGCGACACCGAACCATGCACCTTCCTCTGCTGCATCGCCAACGTTTACGAGGAAGATTCGATCTAACGGGGTGGAGGTTGCCCCAACTATCCTCCAAAGCCTTTGAAAGAGGCCGTAGCCAGCTCTTAGAGACGTGATCCAGGAAGGTATCGCCGTTACATCGAAAACAGGCACAGGACGTGCGTGGACAGCAGCCCGAAGTGGAGCGATGAACACAGAAGCTGACGTTAGCCCAAAGCAAGCGGTCGCGTGAATCGCATGCCAATCGCGGAGCTTGCTCTTATGGATAGGAGTACCTCTGAAAACTCCGGCCGGACATCAAGGTGAGTCGGTAAGCTTCTGATCGCGGCTCCTCGCCAGGAATGGAAAAGGGCATGCTCGACTGGATATGGAGTCAGCTCCAGCTCCTCTTAGGACTGGGATACGATGTGGCGGACGTGGGCGCGCTCCAGATGGCGCTCCGTACGGTCGTTATCTATGCGTTCACGCTGGTGATCGTCCGCCTAGGGAGCAAACGCTTCCTGAGCGAGGCAACAGCGTTCGACGCCATAGTGGGCATCATGCTGGGATCAGTGATGAGCCGGGCCATCAACGGCTCGGCTCCGTTCTTCCCTACGATGCTGGCTGGTGTCGTGCTTCTGGCTATGCACTCGCTATTTGCTGCACTCTCCGCCAGGATTGGATGGTTCGGCTCACATGTGAAGGGTGAGCCGGTCCTGCTGGTTAAGGATGGAAGCATCGATCAGCAAGGTATGCACCGAGCGGGCGTAACATTACATGATCTGGAGCAAGCCCTACGGCTGCAGGGCAAACTGCCGGACCCGGACACAATCCAGCTCGCATATATGGAGCGGAACGGCAAGATCAGCGTGGTCACGTATGAGCAGTAATCAAAGTCTGCTTGATGCGTCCGTCCTGGGCAAAGTACAGACCATCCGCATTGGGCAGGAACAGCTCTCGCGAGTTGAGCTCGCGGAGATGGAGAGGCAGATACTATGACGCCTGAGCTGCTTCAATCCCTATTGAGTGCGTTCACGCTGGCCTTTGCCGTGAGCAGTATGTTCTCTATGGGGCTGCACGTCACTGTGGATGATGTCCTGGAACCGCTGCAAGACTTGCGGCTCGTGGTCAAGTCGCTGGCAGCCAACTTCGTGATCGTGCCCGCGGCAGCCCTCCTGCTCGCTAGATCCCTCATAGCAGATCAGGGACTTCAGATCGGCCTGATACTGATCGCCACAGCGGCAGGGGCGCCACTCGTGCCCAAGCTCGCCCAGATAGCCGGGGGTAGCCTACGCTTCGCTGTCGGCCTGGTCGTGCTGCTGCTGGTAGGGACGGTGATCTACCTGCCGCTTATGCTGCCATTGCTGCTGCCAGGCGTGCAGGTGGATGTGCTGGACGTCGCCACACCTTTGTTCCTCCAGATGCTCCTGCCCCTGGCTGCTGGTTTCTTTGTCGATGCGCGTTATCCAGAGGAAGCAGACTGGCTGCATCCGGTCATGGGCCAGATTGCCAATGGCAGCCTGGCGCTGGTGCTGGTGCTGACGGTGGGGCTGAACATCGAATTGCTGTTGGGGATCTTCGGTAGCGGCGCTATTATCGCTACACTGCTGCTGCTGGCGATTTCGGTAGTGGGGGGTTACCTGCTCGGAGGTCCTCAAGAGAACAGGCGAAGGACGTTGGCGTTGGGCACAGGCCAGCGCAACATAGCCGCGGCATTCGTGGTCGGCACCAGCAGCTTTCCAACCCAGCCAACCGTGCTGCTGATGCTGACGGTAGCGGGGTTGCTGTCGTTCTTCATCCTATTTCCGATTGCCGGTGAGTTCAGAAGGCGTAGCGGGGTGACGACCTGAGCCTGTCATTGTTCTTTCTGGCTCAGATCTTGCCGGTCAATGTTCAAGAGTCGGCAGTTGCTCCAATCAACCAACTGTGTCGGCCGCTGTTTGATACCATATAGCCCGGCGATGCTAAGTGGTCCGTCCGGCAAGTCATGCAACATTGTAGCCGCAACCTTATGATCATTGCCGATTAAACCGTACGTAACCGTCGCAGCCCTGAATGGCCGGCCTTAACCTCCGGTCCGTAGTTAGCCCAGCCCTTTAGGGCCGCGAATCAATCAGAATATTTTCGCAACAATCATTAACCTGTGTGCTCCTCGTGGGAGGCTATATCCCACGAGGCTATGCACAACCTGAAGATTGCGGCTACATTTCTAGCACCAATTCGTCGGATGAACCAGTAAGCGGGCTTCGAAACCTCATTGAGGAGATAAGTGAGCGCCAGAGCCAACCGGCTAGCATCTACGCGCCCCACCGACGAGGCAGCCGTCTACCAGGTGATGGCCAAGCCCGTCGGCGCAACGTGTAACCTGGCATGCGAGTATTGCTACTACCTAGGGAAGGCAAACCTGAGCGCCACCCGCCACGAATCCAAAATGAGCGACAGCCTGCTGGAGCTGTACACCCGCCAGTACCTCCGGTCGCAGCAGGGAGGTCGAGCCTCCATGGTGTGGCACGGAGGAGAGCCGATGCTGAGGGGTATCGCTTTCTTCAAGCGGGCTGTGGATCTGCAGAGCAGGTACGCCGGGGGCAGGCAGGTGGAGAACTCCCTCCAGACCAACGGACTCCTGGTGGACGACGAATGGTGCCATTTCTTCCGGGAGAACCGCTTCCTCGTGGGCCTTTCCATAGATGGGCCGGAGCATATTCACGACCGATATCGCCGGGGGAGGATAGGGCATGCCAGCTTCTCCGCGGCCATGCGGGCGATGAAGCTCTTCCAGAAACATGGTGTCGAGTTCAACGTCCTCTCGACGATCAACGACTACAGCTCGCAGTACCCACTAGAGATCTACCGCTTCTTCAAGGCGCAGGGCGTTCGATTCATCCAGTTCATCCCCGTGGTGGAGTGTGTTTCCCACACATCAACCGGCCAACGGCCGAGACTGCTGCCGCCAGCGGAGCGCGACGAGAGCCTGGTATCGCCATGGTCTGTAAAGCCAGAGGACTACGGTCGCTTCCTAACGACGGTCTTCGACGAATGGGTCGTCCAGGATGTGGGCAGATACTTCGTGCAGTTATTCGATGCGTTGCTTGGCAACTGGTGCGGGACGGTACCATCGGTGTGTGTGATGGCGAGGGAGTGCGGCGGCGCAGCGGTGCTGGAGCACGACGGCAGCGTCTATTCGTGCGACCACTACGTCTTTCCTGAGTATCGGCTGGGCAACATCAGGCAACACAGTATAAACGAGCTGATTCGCTCGGACAGACAGAAGCGATTCGGCCGGCAGAAGCACGAGAGGCTCACCTCTACCTGCCGCCGCTGTGAATATCTATCTCTCTGCTACGGCGAATGCCCAAGGAACCGTTTCGCCCTCTCTCCCTCAGGCGAGCGAGGTCACAACTACCTCTGCGCAGGGCTGAAGCAGTTCTTTCAGCATACAGAACCCTACATGCGGTTCATGCGGAGGGAACTGATGAGCAACCGTCCGGCAGCCAACGTAATGGATTGGGCAGCCACCCCAGGAGACAGATGGATCAGAGGCAAGAATCCGACGTAGGGCCGCAGGTCGACCAGCCAGGACTCGGCGAGCTGCGCGAGGCGGTGGAGAACTACTCTGAAGAACAGTTGCCGGGTCGCCCTGCGTTCCACTGGGATGTGATCGCTGGCCTTAACGGCGCTTTCACCAGTGTACCTGACGGGATGGCCGCCGCGCTCCTGGCGGGGGTCAGCCCGATCTACGGCCTCCATGCCTGTATGGTTGGCCCGGTCGTGGGAGGCATCTTCACCAGTACCCAGCTCATGGTGATAAACACAACCAGCGCCGCCTCGCTGGCAGCAGGCCAGGCTCTCATCAGCATGCCAGCAGAGGCGCGCGAAAACAGCCTTTTTCTCATGGTGATCTTGACCGGCATCTTCCAACTGCTGAGCGGCCTACTGCGGTTGGGCTGGCTGACCTGCTTTGTCTCATACTCGGTGATGAATGGCTTCGTCGCCGGTATCGTGGCACTGACGATCCTCTCCCAGCTTCCCAATGTCACGGGTTATCAGCCGTCGGGAGGCAACTGGATCACCCGAAATCTCGACCTGCTGGCTAACTTTGGCCAGGTCAACCCGATGGCTCTGGCCGTGTCAGCACTCACCCTGCTCCTAGCCGTCACGCTGCCACGCACCGGGCTGAAGAGCCTCGCCAACCTGCTCTCAATCGCCGTCCCGTCCTTCATCGTGGCGCTCATCGGCGCAAGTAGCGTGCGGACCGTCCGTGACATCGGCGAGGTCTCAGGCGGTATACCGATGCCCTCCCTGCCATCGCTCTCCGGCCTCACGTTAGACGCGCTCACGGGGGCGATGGCCATCGCCATCATCATTCTAGTGCAAAGCGCGGGGGTCAGCCAGAGCGTGCCCAATCCGGATGGCACTCGACGCAGCCCGTCGCGCGATTTTTTCGCCGAGGGAGCCGCCAACGTAGCCTCGGGACTGTTTCAGGGCCTGCCGGTGGGTGGCTCCCTAGGCTCGACCTCCATCAGCGTGATATCCGGAGCTCGCACCCGTTGGGCGGCGATCCTTACTGGGGTGTGGGTAGGGGGGGTCGTCGTGCTCTTTCCCGGCCTGGTGTCCTACGTAGCGTTGCCCGCCCTTGCGATGCTGCTGATCGTCGCCAGCGCGCGCATCATCAAGCTGTCGGATGAACTCTCGATCTGGAACACCGGCTGGCCGTCCCGCATAGCGAGCATCACCACCTTCCTGTGCACACTCTTACTGCCGATCCAGATTGCGGTGGGTATCGGGGTCGCGATCTCAGTCCTGATCCAACTGACCGCAGCCTCGGCCGACGTATCGGTGGTCGAGCTGTTGGAGCGACCCGACGGTCGAATCGAGGAGCGCAAGGCCGCCAGGCAGCTCCCCTCCAACAGGGTGACGGTGCTCGACATATACGGCCATCTCTTTTTCGCGAGCACCCAGACGCTGGAGCGGCTGCTACCCTCTCCGGAGGGGGCGCAGAACCCCGTGGTGATCCTGCGCATGCGTGGTCGCACTACCGTCGGCGCAACCCTGGTGAATATGCTGAAGGACTACGCCAACAAGCTAGAGGGGGTGGGCGGTCGCCTGTATCTCACCGGCATCAGTCCGGGGGTGCACGACCAGCTTGTGCGAACGCGCAAGCTTCGCCTCTTCGGGCCGGTGCGGGTATACGAAGCAACCCCCATCGTCGGGCAATCAACGCGCCGGGCACTCGCCGACGCACAGGCCTGGTTGGTGAGCCGGGGCGAGGAATAGGCATAGAAGATGCAGCAAGTCATCATTTGAAGGATCCTTTCCCTAGCTGCTCATCATGAGCCGCATGCGGCCGAAAGGAGAAGACCGTGACTGAGGGCGCAACTCCGGGGAACAACCATATCCCACGCGATATACTACCGATACCCGATCCTCCAACGCCTCCAGTGAGGACGTTCGACGCAAAGGACCCTGAGACCCATTTCCCGAAGATTGAGCCGCTGCGACCGCCTAAAGGAGCGCCCAACGTCCTGATTTGCATGCTGGACGACGTGGGATTCGGTGCGCCGAGCGCCTTTGGCGGGCCAGCCAACACGCCGACGGCGGAGCGGCTGGCGAGGAACGGGCTCAAGTACACTCGCTTCCACACCACAGCGCTCTGCTCACCCACGCGAGCGGCGTTGCTAACGGGGCGAAATCACCACTCCGTGGGCATGGGCGGGGTCGCGGATATGGCGACCTCCTCGCCGGGCTACACATCGGTGCGCCCTCAGAGTAAAGCGACGATCGCGGAGATACTGAAGCTCAACGGTTACTCGACCGCCCAGTTCGGGAAGTGCCATGAGGTGCCAACCTGGGAGGCGAATCCGTTCGGTCCATTCGAACGCTGGCCAGTGGGCAACGGCTTCGAGTACTTCTACGGTTTCGTGGGAGGCGAAACGAACCAGTGGTATCCAGCGCTCTACGAGAACACGAGACCTGTGGAGCCGGAGAAGACGCCCGAAGAAGGCTACCATTTCATGGATGACATGGCCACGAAGGCGATCAGATGGGTGCAGCAGCAGAAGGCGCTGCTCCCCGACAAGCCGTTTTTCATCTACTTCGCACCCGGAGCGACTCATGCCCCACATCATGTGCCCAAGGAGTGGGCGGACAGATATAAAGGCAGCTTCGACCAGGGGTGGGATAGGCTACGGGAGGAGATTTTCGCACGGCAGAAGCAGTTGGGGGTGATTCCGGAGAGCGCTGAGCTGACGCCTCGCCCAGACGGCATCCCCGCTTGGTACGACATGCCGGACGATCTGAAGCCGGTCCTGAGCCGGCAGATGGAGGTCTACGCTGGCTTCCTGGAATACGCGGACTTCCACTTCGGACGGCTAGTGGATACCTTCGACAAGCTCGGAGTGCTCGACGACACGCTGATCTACTACATACTCGGCGACAATGGGGCATCCGCCGAGAGCACCGCCCAGGGCTGCTTCAATGAGCTGCCAGTACTGGTGAACGGTATGCCGGGCCTGGAGAGTCCAGAATTTCTGATCGGGAAGATAGACCAGTTGGGCGGACCTGAGGCGTACAACCAGTATGCCTTCGGCTGGGCGCACGCCGCCTGCACCCCTTACCAGTACACCAAGCAGGTGGCCTCCCACTGGGGCGGGACGCGCAACGGACTGATCGTGCACTGGCCGTCCGGCATCGCATCGCGCGGCGAGATCCGCACCCAGTTCCACCATGTGATCGACGTAGCCCCGACGATCCTCGAAGTGACGGGACTGCCAGCGCCGATTGTGGTGAATGGCAGCCAGCAGGCGCCGATGGAGGGGACGAGCATGCGTTACTCCTTCGACGATGCGGAGGCGGCTGAGCGGCACCATACGCAGTACTTCGAGATGGTCTGCAACCGAGGCATCTACCACAATGGGTGGACGGCCGTGACCAAGCACCGCGCGCCGTGGGAACCGTTGCCGCCGCCAGCGCTGGAGCAGGATGTCTGGGAGCTGTACGGCCCGGACGACTGGACGCAGGCCCGAAACATAGCCGGGGAGAACCCGGAGAAGCTGCGGGAGCTGAGACAGCTCTGGCTGATGGAGGCTGCCAGGTACAACGTGCTTCCCCTGGACGATCGCTTCGTGGAGCGGAACCTACCGGAAATAGCAGGCAGGCCGCAGTTGGTGCGTGGCACCTCCCAGTTCCTGTTCGCCGGGACCGGTCGGCTAGCCGAGGCCTCGGTCATCTCAATTAAGAACAGGTCGCACGCCGTGACGGCGGAGATCGTCGTACCATCTTCAGGCGCTGAGGGTGTGATAGTAGCGCAGGGCGGTAGGTTCGGCGGCTGGAGCCTGTACGCCAAGGATGGCCGGCTCAAGTACTGCTACAACTTCTTCGCAATAGAGCGCTATTTCGTCGAGGGAGCGATGGTGATTCCGCAGGGTATCCACGAGGTGCGGATGGAGTTCAAGTATGACGGCGGTGGCAAGGGCAAAGGTGGCACTGCCTCTCTCTTCGTAGACGGCGCTAAGATTGGCGAAGGACGGGTTGCCCAAACTGTGCCGATAGGCTTCTCGATAGACGAGTCGGTTGACGTGGGCAGGGAAATGGGAGCGCCGGTGTCACCGGACTACCCCGCCCACCACAACAGCTTTAGCGGCGAGGTCAATTGGGTGCACATAGACATCACGGGGGACGACAACGATCGCTTCGTGACGGCGGAGGAACGCTTCCAGGCATCTATGGTCCGACAGTAGATAGATGCCGACGATCATCGATCGCTCGAGGATATCTTCTGGTAAACCCGGTAGGTTAGCCGGGCAATTTGGGCCTGCGTGTAGTGCTCCATCACCCTGGCTCTACCCTGCTCGCCCAGTTCGCGACGCAGTTCCGGTGATTCACGTAGCTTTTCTAGATGTTGCCTGAGAGATTCCACATCGCCCTCGGGAAAAACCAGACCCGCATCTCCGATGACGTTGGGGATCTCTCCGGAGTCGGAGCCGATAACTGGAACGCGGCAGGCCATCGCCTCCACTAGCGCCCTGCCGAACTGCTCCTTCCAATTGGATCGTGTGCGGGAGGGGAGAACGAGCGCGTCCATCCGATTGTATAAGCCCGGCATCTGTTGGGATGGGACTCCGGGGATGATCTCCACCTTCTCGGCAATCCCCAATTCAGCCGCCTTGGCCTCTACGGTTGCCTGCAGGGGGCCAGCCCCCACCATAGTCAACTTGAACTCTCCCCTCATCCCCGCTAAAGCTTCCAGCAGATCCATAATACCTTTCTGCTCCACCAACCGCCCAACATAGCCAATCCTGAAAGGCTGACGGCTGAAAGCTGATAGCTGATCGCTATCCTCCGGGCGGAAGATCTCAGGGTCAACGCCGAACTGGGGGATGACGTCTACCGGTTTCGCGAAGCCCTTGCGTCGCAGCACCTGGACGGCCTCGGCGTTGCCGGCGATGGCCCTATCGGCCTTACTGAAACAGTATTGCTCCATCCAACGAAACGGTGGTGGATACCGGCGGTAGAGGTTTTGCCAGGTGAAGAAGAGTGTACGGGCTTTGATCCGGTTAGAAAGGCGCATCGCGTGCCACGAGGCCAGGTTGTAGGGCTCTTCGTCAACGTGGACGATATCGGGGCGAAATGACTTGAGATGCCGGCCTAATCCCGGGAAATAGAAGAAATGGAAGTGGCCGTTGAAGCGAATAGGCTCGACCTCCAGCCGATATCCCCTAGTGTGGAGTCGCTCCAGCGGTATTCGCCTGGACTCCTCCTGCCAGTAGGGAGGGATTATCACCATAAGTTCAACGCCCTCCAGGGCCGCCAACTCCTCCAGCTTTTTCTGGTAGGCCCCTACGCCGCAGGCCTTGGAGAGCATCAGCACTCTCATCGACCGACCTGCCGGTACACTTCTAAAGTTTTAGCCGCCGAAGCCTCCCAACTGAACTGGGAAGCCCTCAACAAACCTTTCCCTCGCAACTCCTCCTGCAAACCGGCGTCGTTCATTACTCGTACCATGGACTCGGCGATGTCGTCGACGCAGGTTGGATCGACCAAGAGGGCTGCGTCGCCAGCCACCTCCGGTAGCGAGGATGTGTTGGATGTGATGACCGGGGTGCCGCAGGCCATGGCCTCAAGCACCGGCATGCCGAAGCCTTCGTATAATGAAGGAAAGACAAAGGCTCGCGCTGCGCTGTACAGCGCCGGTTTCTCCTCTTCGGAGATCCTGCCGGTGACGATCACCTGGCCCTCCAACCCCAGTCGTAAGATCATCGGCCTGGGGTCGGGGTAAAGAGGGTGCCCCACATGGTTCAAAGACCCAGCCAGCACCAACTGGCAGGGGGTGTGGAAATTCTCGCGGGCGGCTCGATATGCAAGGAGAATCCGCTCTACATTCTTGCGCTGATCGAAACCACCGAAGTAAAGCAGGTAATCGCCAGAAATGCCGTAGGAATCCCTGACCCACTCGACTGCTGAGCTGCTGCAAACGGGCTGCAGGCTGGAGTCGGTGGCGTTGTAGGTCACAT
>JBMNNU010000113.1:0-9760 GCA_050942695.1 Chloroflexota bacterium | reverse complement strand
GGGTCCGACACGGTTTTCCAAACCAGGGCTGCCAGTTTGTTCTTGTTGTTCAATTCTCCGGGTGAAGTTTCACCATCTGCCGTATGAACAACAATTTCCAATGGGTTTGGAATGTAGGCCACGATGGCATCCAACACCGGCGCGATTGCTCGGTTCGCCAGCGCTGAACCGCACATAACAGGGTAGATAGCCCGATCCCGGACGCCAGTGCGAAGAGCCTTTTTCAGTTCATCGACGCTGATTTCTTCGCCTTCCAGATACTTGTTGATCAGATCGTCGTCAATTTCGACAACGGTCTCCACCAGCATTTCTCGATAACGATCTGCTACCTCTCGAATTTCCCCGCTTATCTCCTGAGAGGTCCCATCATCTGTGATAGCAGTCATCGTTAGAAGATCGACGACGCCCTTGAAGTTCTGCTGGGAGCCGATTGGAGCCTGGAGAGGAACTACCCCTTTGCCGAATCTATTACGCAGACTCTGGAAAGTCGTTTCGAAGTTTGCGTTTTCCCTCTCCATCTTGTTGATGAAAAAGATCCTCGCTACGCCGTTCTTTTCCGCCTCCTGCCAGGAAGTCTCGGTCCCAACTTCGAGGCCGGACACGGCGTCGACGAGAATCACTGCTCCATCTACAACCCTCATCGCTTGCACGACTTCACCCACGAAGTCAGCGTATCCCGGGGTGTCAAGTACATTAACCTTATGTCCCTGCCATTCACAGGGAGCCAGAGCCGTGCTAACGGAGATATGTCTCTTTACTTCATCAGGGTCGTAGTCGGTGGTGGTGGTTCCCTCTTCTACCTTGCCCAGGCGCGTGATCGCTCCACTCTGGAACAACAACGCCTCAGCAAGAGAAGTCTTTCCGGCTCCACCGTGAGAGAATAGGCCTACGTTGCGGATAAACTCCGCCTGGTATTCCTTCATCCAATGCTCCTTCCACCTAGTCATGGACGGGGGTCTTTTGCCCATTCCACGTATCTAACGGTAATTATATCAGACAGCCACCTTAGGTGCTGGTATACAATCTACCCTTAGTTGTTGATCCTTATATCAGTGGTTGATATACTGCGCTAAAGGCACCTCTAACCTTTTCCCAGATAACGTCCGATATTATCTATAAGCTGCATGATGTAATCAAACAACGGCTCAATGGGATTCGGTATGTATCTGCGAAGGCCCGATAATGGGTAAAGCTAGTTCTTCAGAGATGAAACCCGGCTCATCGGAAGCCTATCCGGCTGTGTGGGATACCGATATGGCCCTCATTGTAGGAGAGGCAGAGTTACCGGAAAAGCTGCGCCCTCTTTCCCGGACCGGCTTCTTGTCAGTAATCATCGAAATGGAGATAAAATCCAGGACCGTTCGAAGTGTGGAATGCCGGGAACTGGCCTCCAAGGTCGAAAGCTATATTGCCGGCCATTTGATAGGGCGTGAACTTCCGAAGGCTCTGGAAGACAGCATCGAATTCCTTCAAAAAAGCTACTATGCCAGCACTAAAGACGCGCTAATTGAAGCGCTACGAACGGTTAAGTCTCAATTCGAGCTTTGGAAACGGGAGCAATACCAGAGCATTAATGTCAACTCTGGAAGCCAACCTGATGAGCCGATTCGAAGCAAGCTTACCGGAGCCAATTCGGGAAAATCCGATAAGTCTATTGAACTGGGTATTGACCGGAGCACTCGGCACGGGCTTGCGACGCAGTTGATTACTCTGCTCGCCCACGCTCGGCTACTGGATGACCGAGAAAAACGCAAATTCGCTGGTTTAGAAATCACTCGAGAGGCGCGCCAACAGGCAATCAAGCTCTACACGATAGCTCAACAGATATTACATAAGGTAGAGGCTGAGCCCGGTCTACTAGAACCTCAGATAGAACCCATTAAGGTGCAGGATCTTATCCACCGAACCCTGCTAAGGTTAGCAGCCTCGGGACGACGTTTATCGATAACGCAGAGATTCCCAACGAATCTCCCCTTAATCAGGGGCGATGCTGTGGTGCTGGAGGAAGCGCTGTTCTTACTCTTCGACGAAATGGCCAACAGCTTTGACGCGAAGGAGTCTGCGTGGGAAATCAGCGCGGAGAAGCGTAAAACGGATTTGCTCATTACCATTCAATGGCTATCCGAGGACGGCGTAACAGGTGATGGAATCACTCCGGAGGAAGAAGGGCAGGTAAAGAGCCAGTTAACACGGTTTTGGGATGGTAACCTCGGCGCTGTCGCCGCACGTACCCTCGTGGAACACCAAGGTGGACGTTTGTGGATACAGGAGACTTTTCCCCAGGATAAAAGCTGCCTCTGTCTGTCGCTACGGGCGCAAGCTACGCAAGAAGAAACAAAACAACCTCTAATAGCTAAAGACTGATAATCAGTCCCGCCTCCATGCAAGCATCGTTGGTCCAAGTTCCTGGCCTATGGTAAAATCTAGACACGATGTTGATATGAGGATGGGAAGGAGGTGCCGTCGCTTGGCGGGACATTCTAAATGGGCGCAGATAAAGAGACAGAAGGGCGCCAACGACATCAAGCGAGGCCAACTGTTCACCAAACTGGGGCGAGAGATAACGGTTGCCGCTCGAGACGGCGGTGGGGATCCTAACGCCAATTTCCGGTTGCGGCTAGCGGTCCAGAGGGCTAGAGAGAACAATATGCCCATGGATACCATAGAGAGAGCCATCAAGAGGGGGACAGGCGGAGGCGAGGGATCCGCCCTGGAGGAGATAACATACGAAGGATACGGCGTAGGCGGGGCTGCCATAATGGTCGAGGCTTTGACCGACAACCGGAATCGTGCGGCCGCCGATATCAGAAGCGTATTTACTCGCCATGGGGGAAGCCTAGGAGAAACCGGTTGTGTATCCTGGCTGTTTGACAACAGAGGCGTGATCTCTATCGATGTTGGCGGCCAGGACCCAGATGAGTTGGCGTTGGCGGCGATCGATGCTGGGGCTGAAGACGTTAAGGTAGAAGACGATTCGCTTGAGATCTACACCGAACCCGGGGACCTTGAGAAGGTAAAGCAGACGTTAGAGGCGAACAAGGTAGCAATCGAAAGTGCCGAGGTCTCCATGGTCCCCAAAACAACGGTAAAATTGGATTCTAAGGCCACGATAACCGTGTTGAAGATGATCGAGAGACTCGAGGAGTTAGACGACGTGCAGGAAGTCTATTCCAACATCGAGGTCTCCGACGAAGCCCTTGCTGAGTACTCGTAGTTGGTGTCGGAAGAGAAGAGAATCGTATTGGGCATCGACCCAGGGACCGCCATCTTAGGGTATGGTGTCATCCTTGTTGAGGGTGAGAAGATGGAGGCCGTTGATTTCGGGGTATTGACGACCCCGGCCTCCCTTCCCCTTACATCGCGCTTGTTGATGCTGTTCGATGGGTTAACTCGTATTATTGACGATATCGCACCTTCAGAGGTCGCTGTCGAACAGTTGTTCTTTGCAAAAAACGTCCAATCAGCCTTCGCTGTTGGGCAAGCTCGGGGTGTAGCTCTGCTTGCCGCTGCGAGGAAGGGCTTAACCGTTAGCGAATACACCCCTCTGCAGGTTAAACAGGCTGTCGCCGGGTATGGGCGCGCAACCAAATCGCAGGTTCAGAGTATGGTTCAGGTTATTCTAGGTTTACACGAAATTCCACAGCCCGACGATGCTGCCGATGCTTTGGCGATCGCCCTTTGCCATGCCCAGTGGAACGAGCAGATCGAAGGCGGGAGGTTATCCATTTGATAGCCGGGCTTAGCGGACTCGTAGAAGGTGTAGGGCCTGATTGGCTGCTCGTCAACGTGGGAGGGATCGTTTACCAGGTTTACACCAGCTCCTCTACCCTATCTAACCTCCCCCCAACTGGGCGCCACATCAATTTGCACACGCACCTCCTGGTACGAGAAGACGCCCTAACTCTCTTTGGCTTCGTGAACAGGGATGAACTCCGGCTTTTTCAACTTCTACTTTCCGTATCGGGTGTTGGCCCCCGTAGCGCGCTCTCGCTATTATCCGCAATCCCTGTCGATGATCTGGTTGTTGCTATCGCCTCGGAAGATACCGCCAGGTTGAGTTCCGTTACAGGTATCGGCAAACGAACCGCAGCCCGGATCGCCCTGGAATTGAAAGGGAAAGTTGGACAGGCCGAAGCTGGAGCCTCAGCCGCCTCTAACAGCGGAGTGGCGATGCAACTGTTAGCTGCCCTCACAAGCCTCGGCTATAGCAATGCCGAGGCTGCTGCCGCCGTCCGCTCAATCCAGAATCTATCGAGCCTCACGCTAGAGGATGCCCTCCGAGAAGCCCTCCGAAATATGGCTTCTGAAAAATAGCCTGTCGCTATCGGCATGCTTCTTGCCCCGTTGCAATCCCCTTTTAGGAAGAGGCGTTTAGAGATTCCTTAGCGCTATCTAATAAATGTCGAGGGGTAATGATGAGAGGTTTTCTGCTAGGTGCCATAGTTGGAGCCCTCGCTGGAGTGCTGGTTGCTCCGAGACGGGGTGAGGAAACCAGGGAAATCCTGCGATCTCGAGCTGATGTTTGGCAAGCTGAGATAATGAACAGGTTGGATCAGGCGACCGGCGAGCTCGAGGGTATGCGCCGCGATATCATGGCCCGCCTGGATGACATGCGATCTCAACTGGCGAGCTATCGTGAACAGGAGGGTAGAGGGGGAGAAAGAGCGGCCAGAGGAGAGGAATTGCCACCCGAACCGCCGCCAACAGCCTATCCAGATGTTTGATCTGTTCGGCAACGATCCTTGATACCACCATCAGAGATGTGTAGAATCGTCTTGCAGTAAACAGGAGGATTCTACCTGATGGGAGAAAGAGGAAGGCGCAAATTCGATATCGATCGAGACGAGATATACGAAATAGAAAAGTATCCTGAATTTGAAGATGTTCCCGAGCTGGCGGAAGAGACGACTGAGCCAGTAGAGGTCGTTGAGGAAACGAAGTTCTTTATCGACCCTCAGTGGTACGATGAGCAGGGTTTGGTGTTCAACATCGTAGCTCAGGCTCGCCTTTGCGCTTCCTGTTCGACAAAACTGGGGAGCTTTGTGGATGAGCGCTACCCGGTGATCGATCCTAAGACTAAACGGGTGACCTTCGAATATCGGCGCGTGCCCTACGCAGCAAATCCTCTACCGATAATCAGGGATTGCTGCTCCCGAGCTCGGGACTACATAACCCCCGACACTCCATTGATGGAGGCGATATTCAGGGTGTTCCTAGCCAATGGGAATCAGCCGATGACGGTGTCTACGATACGGGAGCACCTATTGACCTACCTACCGGAAATGGCTGCGCTCCGTTCCGATTTTCCTCCGCAGTTGTTGGAAAAACTGATACGTGGGGACAAGTCTTACGGAATTCGAGAACACCAGTTGCCTGTAGCGGTCTGAAAAATGAGAATAGGGGGTGCGGTTAATATCCGCACCCCCTATTTTTGGGGATTATAGGTTTAAGCTCTTTAGATAAGCTCGAAATTCATCACAGAGATCTTCGCGCTTCAACGCGAAATCAACGGTAGCTTGCAGAAACTCCAGCTTATTCCCGGCATCGTAGCGTCTGCCTTCGAACTCCAGGGCGAATACTTTCTGACGCCGCATCAGGGACTTGATCGCATCGGATAGCCAGATTTCCCCACCTTTGCCCGCTGTCGTTCGCTCCAACTCTTCAAAAATCTCCGGCGTGAGAATATATCCCTTAACTGCTGCTAGGTCAGAGGGGGCTGTTTCGATAGACGGTTTCTCTACCAGATCGGTAGCCTCGTAGATCCGGTCACCTACGGCCGTAGCGGCAATTACACCATACTTGGGGATCTTCTCCTGAGGCACCTTCATAACGGCGATGACCGAGGCACCATACTGGTTGTAAACATCGATCAATTGCCGGGTGCAGGGAACCTCGGCATCAACCATATCATCTCCCCAGAGGACGGCAAATGGCTCATCGCCCACCACTTCCTTTGCCACCAGGACAGCGTGTCCATTGCCCAGAGGCTGTTTTTGTCTGACGTAGACGAAGTCGGCCATCTCGGAAAGGCGCTCAACCTCTTGCAGCTCTTCCAGCTTATTTTGCTCGCGTAGACGGAAGGCAAGCTCGAACGGGTCGTCAAAATGGTCCTCGATAGCCCGTTTACTCTGGCCGGTGATAATGATGATCTGCTCGATGCCGGAAGCGACGGCCTCTTCGACGATATATTGAATTACTGGTTTATCCACGATGGGAAGCATCTCTTTTGGTTGTGCTTTTGTGGCTGGGAGAAAGCGGGTACCTAAACCCGCGGCGGGGATTACCGCCTTTCTAACCCTTTTCAATTCTCTTCCTCCTTATAAACTTAGCTGAAGCATCTGGCCTAAGATAGCCTGCCCTTCGCTACCCTGGCTTTCGTCAGTACCCTGCTCTCTTCTTCGCCATCCACAGCCTCTCTTCAGCACTCTGCCCTCTTCTTCGTCACCCCCGCGAAAGCGGGGGGCTAGGCCACATCCGGTGGCCAAGCGACCTGGATTCCCGCGGAAGCGGGAATGACGGTTTAGAGGGTGGGAATTGACGAAATATTGGTCTGGCTTGACGGTATATAGATCGGGCTTGACGGTATATTGGCCGGGATTGACGACCTGGTTGTGCACCCAATCTCAGGCTTAATGCTTAGGAGTTAATTCAGCTTATCTTTGCTCCGCGATTCGAGTTTGCGGCATCTGAACCTCATTGATCGTTTGCCGGTTTTTCTCCTCGGTTTCTTCTTCAAGATGAACCTTGCGCTCCTCTACAGTCATACGGTAGAAGGAAACCATAGCTACCAGAACACCGGTGACCGGAACGGCGAATATTGCACCCCACGCCCCCGCAAGCTTCGAACCTATCAGCAAAGACAATAGGACGAGAAGCGGATGCATACCAACGCTCTTGCTCATCACTTTAGGTGCCAGCACATTCAGTATCACCTGCTGCAGCAGCAGTAGTGCCAGGAATACCCACCAGGTGTTTTCTGGTCGGACGAAAGCAGCGATCAAGACGGGGGGTATCATTGCTAAAACAGGGCCAATAAAGGGTATCATCATGATCGCCGAGGCGAAAATCGCCGCCACTGCGGTATATGGTAGGTCAGCCAGCAGCATAATCACTGCTGTCGCTGCGCCATATATGATAGCCTGCAGCATTTGACCTCTGATATAGCCGCCGAAAGCCCTGTGGGTGCTGATGAACAGATAGTTGATGTCGTCTCTCCGGTCGGCTGGGACCGCGAGGAGGAATGCACTCGCAAAACGGCTGCCGTCTAACATGATATAGAAGGACAGTATCAACACCAGCACTAGGCTGAAAAGCAGCGAGGCCAGGCCTGTTGCCATAGCGAGGGCGTTGTTCACGATAACTGGCCCAAGCGCTTCTGCTCGCCTGGCAATCTCTTTGTAATCGAGCAGCGCGGCGTTATCTAGCGACACTCCCCGTTCGAGAAACCATTCGTTCAGATCGTTGAGCCATGCGCCAACGTACACCGCATACTCTGGAAGGTTGGTGCCGATTTGAGATATCTGCACCGCGACCACCGGAACCATTAGCAGTGTAGTCAAGCTCAATATGATTAGCAGGCCGAGGTAGACGAAAGCGACTGCTAGGGCTCTAGTAATCCTAGTTTTGCTTTCCAAAAAGTTTGTGGCTGGCTCGAGCGCAAAGGCCAACAACCAAGCCAGGATCAGTAGCAATAGGATGTCGGCGAATCGAACTGCAATAGTCCACGCAAGGCCAGCCAGGTGGATAGCGGCAATTATTACCAGAAGGATAATCAGGGCCTTAAGCCAGGGATCGCGGTTCAATGGACCTCACATTCTTGAAGCGATGGTGACAGCCTCGATGTTCTCGACCTTGAACATCATAACCCTTCGCTTTTGCCTGCATCGACCAACAAAGTACCAGGTTCCTAGATAAGGCATCAGCAGATGTGGATCGACAATTGGATCCTGTACCGAAGCTGCTGACCTTGTCGTCAAATGCAAGCGTACGGGGCGTTTTTCGAAGAGAGCCTCCGTCAAAGCCAAAAAGACCTTATCCTCCAACGCTGGCTCAGGATTGCCCAACGACTCCAGGCACTTGCGCATCAACGGTTGAAGGTGGAGCGGGAAGATATTGGGCAATTTGGATATCAGCGATCGAAGAGGTTCGATCGGATTTCCCCTGTCTTGAGATGCGCTCCTGAGGGCCGAAATCAAAGCCCTTGCTTCCGTAAAATTGAAGTCCAGCACAACGCGGTCGTCTCCTGCTGAGAAGCGGTAACCCTTCCGGCGAACGAGAGGGAAGCGCAACTCTTCGCGGATGACCCGCAGGTCCTCCTGGACCTGGCGTTCACTGAGAGCATACTTGGATGCCAGTTTTCGGCGGCTAGTGCCAGGATTCTCGGCTATATACTCAATCATCGCCCAGATGCGGCTGAGTCGATCTATAGCCAATTGGTCCCGTTCCACCGATGCGGCTTCCTTTCACAAGGGTTAGCTTCGACAACTACTGGAGGTTGCAGATGTGAAGGGGCAAAACAAAGCCGCTGTCAACCATCAATTCGGCAAACCGGTCGACCAGCGGCTGGCTCAAAGCTGGGAAAAGTGAGCAACGAAGCCTCTATTTTAGTAAAGAAGGCTTGAGCTCCTTCAAACTTTCTGCCTCCGCTCAGATAAGCGGTCGACAGCCCGCTCCCCGCATAAACAATGGCACCCCGGATAGGACTCGAACCTATGACCTTTGGGTCCGCAACCCAACGCTCTGATCCACTGAGCTACCGGGGCAAAAAAGCGGAGGAGATGGGATTCGAACCCATGACAGAGGTTTAAGCCCCTGTAACCGCTTAGCAGGCGGCCGCACTAGACCAACTATGCGACTCCTCCAATGTTATCGGTCTACACCTGGACTCTATCGGGATCTTAAGCGGTGGCGGAGGGGGAGGGATTCGAACCCCCGGGGCTCTCGCCCGACCGTTTTCAAGACGGCCACCATAAACCGCTCGGACACCCCTCCAGGTGCGCCAATTATTTACTTTTCAGGCGTGGGACGATGGCTCAACACCTCGACCACACCTTAGATTCTACCCGACTGCGTCATCAGGTGTCAATGGACGAAGGCAGCAATAGGGGCGAGCCCTCCACCTTCGTCGGATCCGCAACTTGCCATCGAAGGAGAACAGAGCCTCACCCCTAAAGTGGCGGAGAGGGTGGGATTCGAACCCACGAGGCTGTGACACCTACCCGCTTTCCAGGCGAGCGCCCTAGGCCAACTAGGCGACCTCTCCAATAAAAGCTATCAGCTTATGGCGATCAGCTTTCAGCTTTCATTCGAAAACCAACAGCCCCTCGCTCCAACCACATTAGCAGCGTATCGCTGAAGGCCAACTGCTGATCACTAAAAGCTAATCCGGCGGAGGGAGAGGGATTTGAACCCCCGAGGCCTTTCAGCCTACCCGATTTCGAGTCGGGCGCACTCGACCGGACTATGCGATCCCTCCATGAGGTCGTGGCGCACATGCCACGACCAGTACGGAAATTATATCACGAATCCGTGCCGGCTCACAACGAAAACAGAAGGCAATAAGCATCAGCCATATTTGTTATACTTCCACCACGGGACAAAATCCGAAATTTGTGGAGGGTCCGTTGATTATTATTACTCCAGGCGCTGCCCGAGAACTTCTCTCGATTGATGTTGATGGGAGTCCTGCGGTTCTGAAGCTCGATGCTGCAGAGGACGGCAAAGGTGGCTATGATTGCTCTGTTAACTTAGTCCCAGAAGC
>JBMNNU010000112.1:0-9815 GCA_050942695.1 Chloroflexota bacterium | reverse complement strand
GGAGGAGTCTCCGCTCGTCGGGAGATACGGCTCGGGCACGGTCTTCATCGCAAACTGCAACCTCTCCTGTATCTTCTGCCAGAACAGCGAGATCAGCCACGAGGGCCGGGGAGACCTGGTGAACGCAGAGCAGTTAGCGATTATCATGCTGGCTCTGCAGAACAGGGGCTGCCATAACGTCAACCTGGTGAGCCCTACCCACGTCGTTCCGCAGATCCTTGAGGCGCTGGTCCTGGCAGTGGAAAAGGGGCTGCGGGTGCCGCTGGTGTACAACAGCGGCGGGTACGATGCTCTAGAGACTTTGCAGCTTCTGGACGGCGTGGTCGATATCTACATGCCGGACATGAAGTACTCAGACGACCAGATTGCGAAGAAGCTGTCCGGAGTAAGCGGCTACGTTCCTGCCAACAGGGCCGCTGTCAAGGAGATGCATCGCCAGGTCGGAGATCTGGAGGTGGACGAACGCGGCATAGCCGTGAGGGGGCTGCTGGTTCGCCACCTCGTGCTACCGGGGGATCTGGCTGGCACCGAGCAAACGGCATCCTTCCTCGCCCAGCAGATCTCCCCGAATAGCTACCTGAACGTCATGGATCAGTACCGCCCATGCTTCAGGGCTTTCGGACACCCTCAGATCGGCCGGCGAATCACCCGCGACGAGTACCAGCAGGCGATAGCCATGGCGAAAGCAGCGGGGCTTACGAGGCTGGATTCCTGTAGGAGCTATCGCTTTCCGCCGTTGCTCTAGTTGCGGTCGATCCGCTCCCAGCAGTCGTCCGCGGTAAGAGGCTGCCACTGCTGGGCGTCTGCAGGGTTTTCCAAGTAGACCGGGCTCTCTATACGCCTGATCTGCACCTCCAGTTGGCTCCGCAGTCGCTTGGCCAGAGGCAGTAGGGTGGTCACGTGGGTAAGGTGCAGGCAGATACCCAGGATCAAGGTGGACCAGGCGACGGAAGTCTGCGTCAACGAGACCACATCATCCGGCTCAGCGACAACCGAGGATAGATGAGACCTCAGGGCGTCGATGGCAACGGCACAGCACTCGGCCGTCTCGGGCTGGGTATCCAGTTCGTTTAGTATCGTTTCCCACTCGGCTCGCGAAAGGGACAACTGGATCTGCCTTGCTCTTCTCTCCACAATCCCTATCTCCACCGGTTTGATCCCTTCCTTACATCTGTTGTTGAGCACTACCCGTGCCGGAGTAAAGCCGTTACGGCATGGTTCACACAAACAGCCAAATCGTGTAACAGTCCAATGCTGTAGCGTCGCGGGGCTCGTCCCCGACGAGATACCACGTCGGGCACAAGGCCCGACGCTACATTGTGACTCGTGCCGTGAACCATGCCGCCGTTACCTGGTATTTGTATTGCGCTTGTTAGTAGTTCAGATAAGATGATACCCTTTGTTGGGATATAGTATACCGAACAAGGAGGAATTATATGCCTTCTTTCCTGGAAGGGTTTTCTATAATCCAGATCGGCATGATGGCAAGCATTGCCGCCGGTTTGGCTACCGGGGTCGGCGGTATCCCGATACTTTTTACAACCAAGGTTTCGGAGAGAACACGGGATATCCTGTTGGGGTTCGCAGCGGGTGTAATGTTGGCGGCAACCTCCTTCAGCCTGATTATTCCAGCGATTGAGTACGGCGGTGGGGGTGTATCGGGGGTCGCCGTCGTGGTTGTTGGGATGTTGGTGGGGGCAATATTTCTCGATGTCATCGACAAGCTGTCGCCTCACCAGCATTTCATCAAAGGGCCGGAAGGGGCTCACAATCCACGGTTAGCTGCGATCTGGCTCTTCATAATTGCCATTACTATTCACAACTTTCCTGAAGGCCTTGCCGTAGGTGTGGGCTTCGGTGGCGGGGATGTGGGGAACGGTATAGCCCTGGCGATCGGCATCGGGCTGCAGAATATCCCGGAGGGCCTGGCTGTGGCACTCGCCCTGGTGGGCGAGAAGTACTCACGCGGCACGGCGTTCCTTGCGGCGCTCCTGACAGGCTTGGTGGAGCCGCTTGGGGGTTTTCTCGGCCTCTACCTGGTGCAGTTGATGCAGGGGATTCTGCCCTACGGGCTCGCCTTTGCGGCGGGTGCGATGCTGTTCGTCATCTCCGACGAGATCATTCCAGAAACCCACCGCACCGGTTTCGAGCGAGCCGCAACCTACGCCGTGGTCATCGGCTTCCTGGTGATGATGTTGCTCGATAGCACATTAGGATAAAAAATGTAGGGGCGCACGACCGTGCGCCCCTACAACAGTTTGCTTTAGTACTCCATACCGCCCATGCCGCCGGGAGGCATGGCCGGAGCCTTCTCCTTCTCGGGGAGGTCGGTTACCAACGACTCTGTGGTGAGAATCATCGATGCGATGGAGGCCGCGTTTTCTAGAGCAGCGCGGGTCACCTTCAACGGGTCGATGATTCCGCGCTCCACCATGGGAGCGTAATCGTTCTTCAATGCGTCGTAGCCTACGCCTCTTTCAGCCTTCTTGATGGCCTCGACTACCACCGAGCCCTCCTGCCCGGCGTTGATAACGATGCGGCGCAGAGGCTCTTCGAGAGCACGGCGCAGGATTGCTACACCGGTTTCGGAATCGCCCTGGCCTTTTAGCTCCTCGGCAACCTTGTCCAAGGCCTTGATGGCGTTTACGAGCGCGACACCTCCGCCGGGAACGATACCCTCTTCAACGGCGGCTCGAGTAGCCGACAGAGCGTCCTCGACGCGATGCTTCTTCTCCTTCAGCTCGACCTCGGTGGCGGCTCCCACCTTGATAACTGCTACGCCGCCGGCCAGCTTGGCCAACCGCTCCTGCAGCTTCTCGCGGTCGTAATCGGAGGTGGTCTCTTCGATCTGAGCCCTGATCTGCTTGATGCGGCCCTGGATCTGCTTCTCGTCGCCGCGGCCCTCGATGATGGTTGTGTTGTCTTTGTTGGCTACCACGCGGCGAGCACGGCCCAGATCCTGAACGGTGGCGCTGTCCAGCTTGCGGCCTACGTCCTCGGAGATCACCTTGCCGCCGGTTAGGATGGCGATGTCCTCGAGCATCGCCTTTCGGCGATCGCCGAAGCCCGGAGCCTTGACGGCCAGAACGTTGATGGTGCCCCGCAGCTTGTTCACTACCAGGGTCGCCAGGGCTTCGCCCTCCACATCCTCAGCAACAATCAGCAGGTTCTTGCTGACCTGGAGGAACTTCTCCAGCACAGGCAGGATGTCGGAAATGGCGGAGATCTTCTTGTCGGTGATCAAGACGTAGGGCTCGTCCAGGACGGCTTCCATCCGGTCGGGGTTGGTCAGGAAGTAGGCGGAGATGTAGCCGCGATCGAACTGCATGCCCTCGGTGTACTCGGTCTCGAACCGCAGGCCCTTGGACTCCTCCACGGTAATGACGCCATCCTTGCCGACCTTGTCCATCACCTCGGCGATCAACTGGCCGATCTCTTCGTCGGCTGCAGAGATGGCGGCAACCTGGGCGATCTCGTTCTTGCCGGTTACTGGGGTCGACATGGACTTGAGATCTTCCACAACAGCGGTGACACCCTTGTCGATCCCACGCTTGATCAGCATGGGGTTGGCGCCGGCCGTAACGTTTTTGAGGCCCTCGGCCACGATCGCCTGCGCCAGCACGGTCGCCGTCGTGGTTCCATCGCCGGCCACGTCGTTCGTCTTAGTGGCTGCCTCTTTGACCATCTGGGCGCCCATGTTCTCGAATGGATCCTCTAGCTCGATCTCCTTGGCGATGGTAACCCCGTCGTTGGTGATGGTGGGGGGGCCGAACTTTTTGTCGAGCACGACATTCCGGCCTTTGGGGCCCAGGGTAATTTTGACGGCGTCGGCCAGGGCATCCACTCCACGCTTGAGAGCGTGCCTGGCTTCTTCGTCAAACTTTAATTGCTTTGGCATTAGGTATTCCTCCTGAATTGTGTCGGCAGAATCTAGAATTCGTTTTCCGAATTAGCCAGTAACTATTGCCAGGATGTCCTTCTCGCTCAGGATAAGCAGTTCCTCGTCATCGCGCTTGAACTCGGTGCCTGCATACTTCGCGAAGAGAACCCTGTCGCCCTCTTTCAGTTCGACAGCGATTCGCTGGCCGTTGTCCAGGATGCGACCCGGTCCCACTGCCAGGACGGTCCCCTCCTGAGGCTTCTCCTTGGCAGTATCTGGCAAGACAATACCGCTCTTGGTAACCTCCTCACGGCTGAGGGGCTTGACCACAATGCGGTCACCAAGGGGTTTGAGACCAATAGCCATAATTCTTGATACCTCCTTGCTGCAGTGATCTTCGTTGGGAAGTTGCGAGATCCTTTTGGATTTCGTCTCTTTAGCACTCGACGTGGGAGAGTGCTAACAGCGAACGGTATATTAACCGACCTTTCTTCGGGTGGCAATAGGGCGAGAAGCCCTTTTGCCAAAAAACGGGATATTCTTACGCATTTCTTACGGGTTGGGATCGCAGGGACGCATTTTCGGGTTGTTGTGCAACTTGACGATAGGGTTGGCAGCCGTTTAGTGATTTTTACACATTGACATGATGTTGGTGCGGCTCCAAGATAAATGTACGTTTTTCGGTTAATAGGCTCACCTCTATCCAGGATGCTGGTGTCGACCTGATGCAGCGGGTTGAGGGGCTTCCAGGTAAAGGTAATTCGTTATTGTCGATATGGGGAGGTAACAGCATGGGCCGCTCAACACCAGCATCTCCTTCGTTGGCCCTTTCAACTATCGGGCTCGTAAAGCGCTCTAGCGTTTATCTGCTCTTGCTTTTTGTGGTGATCGTATGGGGGGGGTCTTTCGTCGCCGCTCGCATGATACTCTACTCGGACAGGACGGAGATCGCTACCCTCTCACCCACTATGTTGGCCACCGTGCGATTCGTACTTGCCTCTGCAATTTTCTTGCCGATACTGATCCGTCAGCATCGCCGGGTACAGCCTTTGACTGCGAGAGATATCCCCACCTTCCTGCTGCTGGGGCAGTTGGGCATCTCGCTCTACTTCTGGCTCCAGTACACGGGGGTGCAGCTTACCAATGCCGGAATATCGGCCGTTATCGTGGTAGGGTTGATCCCGCTCACCACGATGCTGATATCGGGGCTCACGCTGGGTGAGTCGTTGGGGGGCAAAAGGACGCTGGCGTTAACCTTAGGGACAGTGGGTGTAGTGGTGGTGGCCAGCCAGAAGGGGTTACAGGTGGCTATGGAGAGCGGCTTTCTTTTCGGCACCTTCTGCCTAATTGCTAACGCGCTCTGCTTCTCCATTTACTCTACCCTGATCCGGGGTATCCGCGACCGATACCCATCCCTCACCGTTACGGCGGGAATGACGATAGCGGGCACTCTGGGGCTGTTGCTGCTCTCCATGCTCACAGAGGATTGGGGTACGCTGGGCGCCCTTTCCGCCGACCAGTGGCTATCCATCCTGTATCTGGCGGTGGTCTGCTCGGTGCTGGCCTACTTTTTCTATAACTACGCACTTACCAAAATAGAGGCCACACAGGCGGCAGTCTGGATTTATTTGGAGCCGGTAGTGGCTGTGGTACTGGGTGTGTTCATGCTGGGAGAGGTAGTAGCTGTGCACACTATCCTTGGCGGACTGCTTATCCTGGCGAGCCTGCTCCTTACTCAGCGATCGTAAAAACTCCGCTTGTTCTTGTGAAAGGTAGCCGATTACTGTAGGTACCTCTTGTCGAGATGGGGTGAACTACCTAACGATTGTTCCTTGAAAAGCTCCTGTTGGTATAGCCGCTCTGCCTCGCCATATATCGAAATGATTCGGACGATGGCTTTGAGTGCATCGGCATCTGTCTTGATTCCCTCGTACATGGCGTCGTGCAGCATGTTTACGCTGCTCTGTAGCTCCTGCGGCCATCCTCTCGTGTATCTCGGGGCCAGGTTGACGGCGTAGGCGGTCCTCAATCGCCTCAACGGGCTTTCCGTGCTGCAGGCCAAGTAGCGAACTGCTCGATTGAGACTCTCCACAGCTTTGTAGTTTGCCATGATACATTCTCCAGCAGTCTACGTCGCATCGTCTGCTTGGGCATGGTTCACAGCACGAGTCACAATGTAGTGTGGGGCCTTGTGCCTGACGTGGTACCTCGTCGGGGACGAGCCCCGACGCTACAGCATTACACGATCTGGCTGTTTGTGTGAACCATCCGTCTGCTTGTTTGGGTCGGGTATGCAATCGATTCGAAATGATGATCGAGTCGTTTGCCCCAGGTAGAACTACTTTACGAATCAGAACTGATCGTAGCATGGCCTGGGTCGAAGAACAAGTACATTGGAGTAGTATTTTTTATTGCATTCTATAGGAATGTACGGGGTTTTAGAGCAGTTGTATCCTGAAATTTCCCATCTCAAAGCGAGAGTTACCAAATAGTTCTTCGTTCGTTGTTAGTCTACAGAGCAGTCAAAAAACGCCGTGTCGCGCTACCTTTTCCATTTTGAATGATCCGAGGGGATTACCATGCAGTTGACCCGTATTCTCCATCCGGTTTTTGGTTGGATAGCCCCGAGTTCACGGCGCGCGCACAAGCGCTGTCCCAAGTGCGGAGGTTTTCTCTGTTACGATGGAAGGATTTACAGCACACTGGAGTTCGTCTGTGTACTTTGTGGCGAGCGTCTGTGGGTAGCGGTGTGATTCGTTTCGTAGGTACAGGGCACAAGGCGTAATCCTGTCGCCTTGTGCCTCTACTACACAAGATCAAGTCAATGAGAGGTTGGGCACCACGTCCAACTCCAGACCGTCTCGTTGGCCTGCCCTGAATCGGTAGTAGCCTGCGGCGGCTATCATCGCTGCGTTGTCGGTGCAGAGGTAGATAGGCGGAACGTGAACCGGCACCTGGACCCGATCCCTTACCCGTTCCCGTAGCGCCAGGTTGGCTGCAACCCCTCCGCAGACGGCCACCTGCTTCACCTTGTACTGCTGAGCTGCTCGAGCCAGTTTTGCGGAGAGTACATCCACTACAGCCTCCTGGAAGCTGGCCGCGAGATCCGCCACCGGCAGTTCCCCCTGGATCGCCTCCACCGTTCTAAGCACTGCTGTCTTCAAGCCGCTGAAGCTGAAATCGTAGCTATCCCCCAACCAGGCTCGCGGGAATGGGAAGGCGGCGGGATCTCCATCCAGGGCTGCTTTCTGAATAGCCGGACCGCCGGGATACCCCACTCCCAGGATCCGCGCCACCTTATCGAAGGCCTCCCCAGCCGCGTCGTCCCGAGTGCTTCCCAGCCTTTGATAGACCGCATGATCGGTCATCAGGATCAGATCGGTGTGCCCTCCCGAAACGATCAAGATGGCAAGGGGAAACGATGGCTCGGGGGTGTCACCGTCGGCAAGAATCCAGTTGGAGTAGATATGCCCTTCCATGTGGTTGATACCCACCAGCGGTATCCTCTGAGCCAGTGAAATGGCTTTGGCTGCGTTCACCCCTACCAAGAGCGATCCGGCGAGACCAGGGCCTCGTGTAACGGCTATGGCTGTGATATCGCGCCATTCAACTTTGGCCTGCTCCATGGCCTCCTGGATGGTGGGTAGAACGGCCTTTAGGTGGGCTCGAGAGGCTGCCTCCGGCATCACCCCACCGTACTTGCGGTGGAGGTCTATCTGAGAGGCAACCACATTGGATTCCATACGGCGGCCGTCGTTCACTACCGACGCCGCCGTCTCGTCGCAGGATGATTCTATTCCTAAGATTCTCATAGTTATATTATACAACCCTCTCCCGAAGGGAGAGGGCCAAAAAGTCTATTTGGGGACACCCCAAACCCCGCCAGGCCTCAACTCTGCACTCGCTCGCGTTGAGTGCCCTGGACCCCGCCCTTGGACGATCACCCAAAACCCCCGTTTTGCTTCCCTCTCCCTGCGGGGGAGGGGCCGGGGGTGGGGTCCGTCCCCATCACTGCATCGGCGGTGTGTCGAAGACGAAGAGCGATTTGTGTGCCAGAACGTAAATCTTGCGACCAGCCTCGTCTACAAAGATGTCTTGAATCTCTTTGAAAGATACGTCCTTGCCCAAAGTTTTGAACTGTCTCTGGAGTGTCCCTTCAGGAGAAAATTGAATAATCCTCTCCCCCTGACTGTCTACCACATAGAGAGAGCGGGTATCGGCGCTGGCGAAAAGGACCTTGGGTTCTTTCATAGGGCCATCTGGGAGTTCGGCTGCGAAGTCGAAAGGTTGGCCTTCGCGGTTAAATCTCCTTATATTGCCCTCGCTTTCTAGTACGTACAGATTCCCATCTAAGGCGATATCCACAGCTTTCGAGAGGTCGATCTTGGCGCGAGCATCCACTATGGTGTAGGGTTCGCTCTCGTAGCCGTTCTTGGTAGGCGGATAGTATAAGATGGCCTTCAGCTTGGTATCCAGCAGGTAGAGCCCTCCCGCGAACCCGCTGATAGCCTGGATGGTGCCCCACTTCTGGTTCTCTGCCACCTCGACGCGAGATAGGTTGTCGTTCTGATCGAATGCAACGATGGACCGCCCAGTTTCGAGCGCAAAGAGAGCGGGGGTAGTTCTCAACTGCCCTGCTGGCATCCAGGTTATCGAAAGTAGCTCGCCTAGCTCTGTGCCGTCGACCTTGTCCTCTCGTTTCATCACTACTGTATGCTTGCTGGGTTCCTGGACACCCTTCCCGTCTGGTGTCAGCTTATAACGATATAACCGATCCAGGCCATCATCCAAAACGTAGATGTTATCGCCTGCTATAGCCAGTTGGGTCACATTCCCCTTTTCGTCGACAATTGGAGTGTAATCTAATAGCGTTGTCGCCTGGCTTATCCTGACCGTTCGGTCGATGCTATCGAGGTCTGCTAATAGTGACGATGCCAGGGTCCGGGTAGTCTCGTCGTTTTTCGCTCGCTGGGCTCTACTCGCCAGTTCATAAGCCTCCGCTAAAGCTGCTCGCGCCGAAGCCGGGTTATCTGCTGCGGAAGCGAGGGCTTTTTTCGCCTCCGCCTCCTCCATCAGCGCCACCGGGTCACCCAATTGCCAGGCCTTCCATCCGTTTATTGCAATGTTGCCGATAATGACGAATACCGCCGCCAGGGCGAGAGTTAAGACCAGCTTGGTGATCCACTCCGGGCGCTCGTCTCGATCGGACCATCTCTGAGGCCACTGCTCTTTCAATCTCACCGAGGGTCTACCCACCTCCTCTAGGGGTGGGATAGAAGAGCGCCTGGGATCGTCTTTGCGGGCCAGACGCGACTTCAACCAGTTCAGAGGGGATGGACGAGTAGCAGTATCTGCACGGGCAACAGAAGCTCTGGATTTTCCACGAGCCGTTGCCGATCTTGTTTTATCCTGTTTGGTAATAAGTCTGTCCCTGTCCCGAGTTTGGGCTGTTCGCGAACCATACCCTCCATTGCCGGGGAAGGCTCTGAACGGCTCTTCGACTTCCATCGGGGGGCGAGGGATGGTCAGCGACTCCGTCATTTCCACTAGGGCTGGCCGGGGGTCATGAGTTCTTCCCCGGCCGTTCCCCGATTGTCTCGCAGGCAGACTAGATATCTTGATAACCATCAAGGATGTGGTTGGTCGTCGTGTGTGGGCGATGTAGCAGTTATAGAGATCCGAAGCGGCCATCTCCGGGTCTACATGTTTTGCAGCCTCGAAGATATATCTATCTGGGATCAGCTTCCAGCAGGCCCCCGAACAGAGCACGATCAGATCACCTTCGGAGAGCGGGCTGTGGGCGAAGTTGATATGGGGGTCGAGTTGTGAGCCTAAGGAATCCGAAGTTCGCTCGATCCCTTCACCAGTGACGTTGGGGATGACGCTGTAGGTGCTGAAAACCCGCTTAACGGTATCATCATGAAAAATAAAGGCG
>JBMNNU010000111.1:0-9847 GCA_050942695.1 Chloroflexota bacterium | reverse complement strand
GGCTCGATCCCCGGACAGGCAGAAGCCCTAATGCAGCTTGCCATCATCCAGACGGTTCAGGGCGAGCTATCTCGAGCCAAACAGACGGCTGTACGAGCACAGGAGGCGATACTGCGACTTGGAGATGCGCACGACCTGCGATTTGGCATTACCGCATTGGATAACCTGCTTGCCTACTGCTTGGATGGTGATTGGGCTGAGATAACGAGAAACGCCATTACGTATGCCGCCAGCTCCGAGGCATCCCGAAACCCCCGCAGCTTGGTTTCCGGAGCTTATGCAGCCTTGGGATATGCGCGTATGGGCGATGTCGCCGGGGTGAAGCGCATCCTTGCCCGGCTAACGCCGGTGATAGCGCAGATGGATCCGATCATCTATGTACACCATGCGGCTATTACCTTCGGCGCTGCAGCCACCTGGGAGGCTGCTGTGTCTGAGTACGCCGCAGCCTACCGGGAGATGGCTTTAGGCCTGATCGAAGCTGGTTTTGGAGGTAGCGTCCTGTCTCACGAGTTGACAATCGCGCGAATGTCGGCCTTGCTGGGCAGGATGGACGAAGCCGGCGATTACTTCCAACGGGCACGCCGAGAAAGCGACGCCAACAACCTCAAGCTTATTAGAGCTCTAACCGACTACGACGAAGCCCTAGCCTTTATTCGAGCGAGCTCTTCCAACCTTGGTGACATCGAAACGCTACTGGATGCAGCCCTGGCGAAGTTCCACTCGCTGGACATGGAGGGCTGGTATCGACGTGCACACTCCCTTCGGGAGGAACTTGCTGTGCAATCTGCACCTTCAACATCAGCAGCTCAGGCCTTTCCCGACGGGCTAACCGCCCGCGAGGTCGACGTGCTGCGCCTGCTAGCCGGAGGCATGACAAACAGCCAGATAGCGCAGCAATTGGTATTGAGCGTCCGCACGGTCGAACGGCACATCGCTAACATCTACAAAAAGATAGGGGTCCACAACCGCGCCGAAGCTACCGCCTACGCATTGAGAAACGACATCGCCTAACCTCCGAATCATTCTCTCTACATAGTTCTACCCATTTCTCTAACCCGCCAAAGTCCCTGTTGACCTCGGAGAATACATAGTTGCCGCGATGATAGTCGACTATCACGAAAGTACACTACGCCTACACTGGGGCAGGTCAAAGTCCGCAGACTGTTCTCATCAACCTCGTCTATTCGCGAATTATTGCCGAGCGGGCTGATGTGAGCATGAAGAGGGCTTTTGGGGGAGGATGGCGTTTTGTATCGCTTAGCTCGCCAGGGGGTGACGCTTAGCTTCGAGGACGTCGGGAAGGGCGCACCACACATGGTCTTGATCCACGATGTAGCGTCCGATCATCGCTTTTTTTCCCCCCAAATCGAGCACTTCCGCCGCTCCCATCGGGTTCTTGCCGTCGACCTTCGCGGCCATGGGCAGAGCGATAAGCCCGAACAAGAGTACACAGTGAGGGGCTATGCAGAAGATGTAGCCTGGCTTTGCTACGAGTTGGGTATATACGAGCCGGTAATCGTCGGCTACGGCCTGGGAGGAGTAGTCGGTATGGAATTGGCATCCGGCTACCCGGACCTTGCTGCCGCTGTTGTGGCGCTGGACTCTCCGATACTGCTCCCCAACGAATCGGCTGCATCCCTGCTCCGATCCTTTGCAGAGAAGCTTCGTAACTCGGAATGTGACCGGGAACAGCACGAATTACTCGAGTATCTGTACCCGTTTGCCACAATTAACGAGCAGGCCGCGCAATTTATGCCGGAGGCATTGCAGGTCGCTCCAAGCGCCGTCGCCTCCACCCTGGAGAATATCCTGGCTTGGAAAGGGCCCGCTGCATCGGGTGATTGCCGAGTTCCCGTCCTCTACATCGATAGAGGGACGCAAGCGACCGACCTCGAGCGACTCAAGCGATCGTGTACGCGGCTTACTGTAGAGAGGACGGTGGATGCAGACAGCACCAACCGTTCGCTAATGTCAGAGCAGATCAATCAGATGATCGATGACTTTCTTGAGCACAACTCGTGGCTATTCGCAGGCTTCAAGGAGGCGTGATCACAGATCATACGCAACCTGCTTACCTGGCGACCGGTACAGGGGAAAGCAGGCGTGTTGAATACCTAATGAACAGGCTTGGATGCGCCCAAAATCATACAGAGGGGAGGAGGTTAAGTAAGAGATGTTCAGGCGGTTTGTAGCGATCTCGATGGCAGTAGTGACGATCACATTACTGTTTTCTAGTGTGGCCTTTGCTCAGGGGAAACCGGAGTTCAAGCTGGGCTTCAAGCTGCTGGCGGACCAGATACCGGATATTGTGGGGGAGCCGCTGGAAAACGAGCACTGGGGAGCCAACGGTGACTCGTTGCAACAGACAAGCAAAGGGCTGATGGTGTGGCGGAAGGCGGATAACTGGACGGCGTTCACCAACGGCTCCCGAACCTGGATCAACGGCCCCTTCGGAATTCAGGAGAGGGCAAACGACGAGAGGTTCGATTGGGAGGCTGATGACCGACCTCCCGCAGGCTCCGAATCCCCCAAGGCTGAAGAATGGATTGCTTACGAAAACGCCGACTACGGATTCGTCGTCTATTTGCCTGCTCATTGGGTAGAGATGCCCAGCGATCGCGAGGCTCTGGACAGCATACTCGGCGAGCTGCGGGCAGAAAATCCGAATGCAGCGGATTTTCTTGAAAGCCAGTTCGAGGAGTTGACCTTAATCGACTATAAGTTCGTCGGATTCGACCTGATCGACGAAGGAATAGCCAAAGGGTACGCACCTAACGTCGCCCTGCACAGGGAGACTCTCTACAAGGAGATAACGCTGGATTTCTACGCTGAGGATAGCGTTGCGACAATGGAGATAATCGATCAGGTGATCAAGCCTGTGGAGCATCGGCGGGTTAGTCTGCCGGTTGGCCCGGCGGAAGAGCTTCGCTACCAGATGCACATGACCCCTCTCGGCAAGGAGCCTGTCATAGTCTCGATCCTTCAGTACCTGCTGGTGGATGGCAAGAATGTCTACAGCTTCTCGATGGGCGCGGTATCCGACCAATTTGGCAGTTACCTGCCCGACTTCGAGCAGATAGCCCAGCGTTTTACCCTCAACTAATGGATATCCCGGCTGTTCTGAAATGTAGGGATAAACATTGAGATAGCGGTGGTACTGCGTTTGAGACGGTCAGCATCGTAACCTTCGACCAGAAAGACGCTAACCTCAAATTAATGGTTAGCGCAACTAATTACAGCATCGACATTATTGACCTCTGCATAGACAGGTAAATTTATTGGGGGCACCCCCGTGACGCGAGCGGGCGCAGCGTCACGCCCGCCAGGCCTCAACGCTGTGCTCGCTCGCGTTGAGTGCCCTGGACCCGCCTTTAGACACCTATGCAGCGGTCAGTAGGTGCGGATGTCATGGTGCAATTGATGAAGGATCAGAAAACGATGAGCGTTATGAAGCGGCTTGGCATGACCTTGATGGGGGTAGTAGCCGTCACCGCGGTTTTCAGCAGCGTAGCCTTTGCACAAGAGACGCCTGAGTTCAAGCTGGGCTTCAAGCTGCTTGCGGACCAGATCCCAGACGTGGTTGGGGAGCCGCTGGAAAACGAGCACTGGGGAGCCAACGGCGACTCCTTGCAGCAGACCAGCAAGGGGTTGATGGTGTGGCGGAAAGCGGATAACTGGACGGCGTTCACTAACGGATCGTGGACTTGGATAAATGGCCCTTATGGAGTGCAGGACCGGTCTAACGACGAGAGGTTCGACTGGGAGGGAGACACGAACGAACCGAGCGAGCCGAGCGGTGAAGGCGAAGATCCGGGGGGTCCTAACGCTTCTGCGGAGCCTGGAGCTGTAGATAACGGGATAACGATAGCACCCCTCCTGCTATGGAACGGTACGGTAACGTTAACCGAGGAGTTCTCAGTGAACGGGGAGTTCACGGAGGAGATGGGCGGCGGAACGGGGACACATTCACTGAACACGCATCAGACTATCAATGTGGAGATCGAAGTCAAGAACAGCAAGGCAACCGGCAAGATGAAAATCGAGGGAATGAAATCCCAAAGAGATAGGATCGAGGCTCCGGACGACTGTAATACGATAGCGATCACGACCAGCGATGCAAATTGGAGCGGCTCTGGGAGTGGAGCGGCGGAGGTGTTTGTCTCGGCGCTCGATGGAGACCGCTACGCGATCGAGATCAACTCTCCTCAGATTACCGTTCCGATGAAAGGTTCGACCCGTGTGACGGTCAACAGCGCCTGCAACGATCCTTTGGACCACACTGAGTCCAGCGACGAGCAAGAGCCGTTCGATGGTCCGAGCGAGAGAGTAGAGAGCGACTCCGTGCCGATTGTGTCCCTTGTGGACGGGGATCGAATAACGCAATTGGTGGGCAGCACGACGAAGACTTACCCCATTAAGTATCCTCTAGGGACCGGCGAAGTCGAAAGCGTGCGGAAGGTCACTATCAAGTGGGATCTGCGAAACAAGCGTTCGCCGGAGAGTTGAGTGCCTGGCTTGCAGATCGGGCCGAGCCAAACGTGAGTTCACAGCCCTGCTGCTAATAAAGATCCTATAAACGATCTTCAAATAGCGACTTTAATTCGCGACAGAGCCCCGAAGGGGTATAGACAACCATAACAGAACCCTACGCCCAGAGGTTCACCGTAGCCTTTGGCAATAAAAAAAAGGATGTGCAAAATGCAATCAAACAGTGGAAACGTCAACTCAGCTTCAACCAGCGGCGGGAGCGGTATGGCCCCCAATATGGCGGCAGCCCTGAGCTACCTACTAGGGCTTGTCACCGGTATCGTCTTTTTAATGATCGAAAAGGAAAACAGCTTCGTTCGATTCCACGCCTATCAGTCGATCCTTCTCAGCGTAGCCTGGGTGGTATTTTGGATCGCATTCTCGATCGTCAGCTCCATCCTGGGCATGATACCGATCATCGGCTTCCTGGGATTGATAGTCGGGCTGTTGATTAGCTTAGGCCTCGGGCTGGGCGGTTTCATTCTATGGATCATGTTGCTCGTAAAAGCCTACCAGGGACAGCAGTGGAAACTCCCCTACATCGGCGATATGGCCGAGCGTTACGCCACGCCAAGCTAGAAAAAACCAGATCAAACGTCGTTGCCCGCAACTGTGGAGAAAGCGAGGAGGTGGAAAGTGCGATTAAAGATCCTGTTACTAGCTGCTATGGCGCTAGCCTTAACCGGATGTGAACAAGTAGCCGAGAAGGCTTTTGAGCAGGCTACAGGTATTAAAGTGGACCAGAAGGGAGAATCCGTCACCATCAAAGGAAAAGATGGGGAGGAAATCACTTTTGGTACTAACGTGCCCGATGATCTGAAGGATTTTCCTGTACCCCAGGGATTTAGCTCAGACCAGGATGGTATTGGGTCGTTGTCATCCAAGGGAGGCGAAGAGGTAGCGGTCGCTGTCTGGAAGGGAAAGACTACCGTCGAATCGGTAGCCGATTTTTACAAGAAAAGCATGCCGGAAAAGGGGTGGCAAGAGGCATCGTTCATCACGATGGGAGATGGGTTCCAGGGCACCTATACAAAAAGCGATGCCGAGGCTGTAGTAACCGCAACCAAAGAAGACGAGGATATTGAAATTTCCGTTCTTTATAGCAAGGGGACAAAAAAAGCTACTTCCACCGCCACGACTTCAAGTTCGGCGGCAGGATCAGGCTCCACCACTTCCGAACCGATGAACACACCGGCCGTTTCCCAGTCGGCTCCCACGGCAACGCCCAAACCGCAACCAACCCCAACACCAGCAGCCCCACAAACAAGCGACACAGCCTCAGTACCTCAGGAATTAAAGTCCATTCCGGTTCCAAACGGCTTCAAAGTGGTTAAAGATAGCGTCAACCGTTTAACCGAAGGCGGCGTCTTCAAGGTTGGGGCCGTTATCTACTTCGGGACAATGAGCGTAGAGCAGGTGACGGAATTCTACACGAAGTCGATGGCCAATGATTGGAACTCCGAGGCGGAAGCGGTAATGGAAGAAGAAGCCCTTTTCGAATTCGTTAACAAACAGGATGACACTCTGAGGCTGGCAATCGTAATCGCCAAGACCGAAACGGGCACCGAGATATCCATGATGCTGGTCAAGGAGTAGCGTCAGTTAAGGAGATACACAGATGTTCATTCGTAGATGCGCTTCGATGTTGGTGGTGATAGCGCTGCTTCTGACTGCTTGCTCGGGAGGAGGGACGTCATCCCAATCGACGCAGGCGCCGGAGAGCAAAGCTGCATCGTCATCGGCTTCTAGCTCCCAGGCGCAGCCGACAACGGCATCAAAGCCTGCCTCAGGCAGTAGCTCGTCCTCTTCAAGCAGCAGTGCTGGAGGAAGCGAACTGGAGAAGGTGTCGATGCCCAGTGGCTCGCCCTTCGACCCGTACAAAGCGGTAAAAGTGAACGATGTAGTGGAGTTGCCGGATGTGGGGTTGGTCCTCCAGGTGGTCGGGGCCAAAACCGCCGATTACGATGCCCAGCGAAACATGCTGCTGGTGGATCTGATCCTGGGCAACAATGGCAGTGAGAAATACACCGTTAGCTCGGTTCTTCTGATGGATGCTGTATCTGGAGACTGGAAATGGTACGGTCTGACACTCGATGAGTTGATGCAGGCAGCTACAAAGATCGCTGCGCTCAACGTGAAGACCTTCGACACCGACCTGGCGCCAGGGGATGCAAGAAAAGGAACAGCCGTTATGCTCGTTCCCAAGGATGCCAAGGAACTCGCCTTCGCCTTTACCCCTATGGATCCGAATAACCCGCTCAAGCAGGTCCAGACGGTTTTCGTTTCTTTAGGCATCGAAGGTGAATTCCCGTTCCCGATCCTACCTGAAGATGCAACTGTGGCAACAGCAGGAACGGTCTACAAGGTAGGACAGCCGGTCAAGGCCGAGAAGCGAGGCCTCACGCTCCAGGTCAACAGCTTCAGAGAGCGGACTGAGTCTGTAAAGGACGCTGAAATCGACCCTGAAGACAAGATGGTCCTGGTTGACGTAACAGGGAATCCCGCCGACGGCGCCAAGCCACTCAACAGCCTGGAGCTTTACCTGATAGGACCAGACGGGGATGAATACCGCGCCAATGCTAAAAGCGGCTCCATTATCAGGGAAGGTGAGAAGAGCCGCAGCATATCCGATTCCGCATTCAGAGGGTTGGTGGCGTTCGAGGTACCTAGGTCCAGTAAGGGATTCCAGCTCAAGTTCAAGCCCATCGACTTCGACAACACCCAGACGTTGATAGCCGGGGCTCCGATGAAATACCTGGAAGATGAGGAGATCATAATCAACCTGGACGGCTCCGAGAGCGCTCCTGCAGCTTCCTCCGAGACGTCGCCGTCTCCAGCGTCACCGGCTTCGACCACCGAGACCCCGACGGCCTCTACATCGTCTGAGATGGCAACTACAACGCCTGCCGCTGCCGAGGCCACACCAACGCCGGAGTGGCCTACCCTTACGGATGAGTCGGCTGTCCCTCAGGAATTGAAGGCCATACCCGTTCCGAGTGGCTTCTCAGTAGTAAAGGGCAGCACCCTGCGCTCTACAAGCGGTGGCCAGTTCGAGCAAGCCCGCGCGACCTATTACGGAAAGATGAGCATTAAAGATGCGACGGCTTTCTTCACCGAATCTCTCGCAAATGACTGGTATTGCGATGGCGAGAGTGTTTCAGATGACGATGCTAACTTCGAATTCACCAACAAAGAGAATGAGAGCCAGATCCTCTATTTGTACATATACGAAGTAGATGGCGGGCTCGAGATCGAAATGGAGTTGAGCCAGTACTGATAGAACAAGACCGCTACGCCTCACTCAAGCTAAGCCCCTCCACCAACAGGAGGGGCTTAGCCTTATCGCGCCCCCATCCGTTACCCACTGGTATGCTTCTTGCACCCTCAACCACATTGATCGTTTCCTGCCGCGCCATACCTTCAGTCGACTGGTCAAGCGATTGTCGATATGCTCTGAGAGCTTAGCCGGTTCAGGCAAGCCATCCTCGCTTGATCGCGATGTCGCTTTCCACTTTCTAGGGGAGTACAGGAATGTATAAGAACGTGATGGTCGCCCTAGATAACTCGGAGTGGTCTAACCATGCGATGAAGCTGGCGGTGGAACTCGCGAGCACCACCGGCGCGAAGCTAACCGGCAACCACGTTTACGCAGCCCGCCTCCACGGCGATCGTTTCAATCAGTTGGAGCCAGGACTCCCTGCGCATTTTCAGCAAGAGGAAGCCCTGGAGCGGTTGAGAGGGGTTCACGGGGTTTTGATCGGCAGGGGGCTTGAGATAATCTCCAACTCCTACCTGGACCTCTTCGAGCAGAGATGCCGAGAAGCCGGGATCGAGTGGGCTCGAAAGGCGTTGGAAGGGCGACATTACGCAGAACTGGTAAGAGATGCCAGGGAGAGCGGGTACGATCTGGTTGTTCTTGGAGCCCACGGGCTCGGGAGGGTCGATCGCTCCGTGCTGGGTTCTGTATGCGAACGGGTATCTCGCCTCGTGGAGTGCGACCTGCTGGTTGCGCACGACGACCGATCTATCGCCTCCGGCGAACTGCTGGTAGCGATAGATGGGAGTGCTCACTCATTTGCCGCTCTGAAAGTGGCGTTGCAACTCAGCAGGCGTTTTGGGAGTCCGGTAACGGCTGTTGCAGCATACGACCCCTTTTTCCACGGAGCGGCTTTCTCCAATATCGCCGGAGTACTCTCCCAGGAAGCGTCCCGGCTGTTCCGCTTCAAGGAGCAGGAGAAGCTGCACGATGAGATCATAGACACCGGATTAGAGGGGGTATATGGAGCCCATCTGAAGCGGGCGAAGGGTGTCGCTGAGCAGCAGGGCGTTGCGCTGAAAACGGAAATCCTGGAAGGAAAGCCGTTCGACGCTATAGCCGCATACGTGGAGAAACGACGGCCGGCGCTGTTGCTGGTAGGCCGGATAGGGATACATCATTCCGAAGGGGTAACCCTTGGGAGCACGGCGGAGAATCTGTTGAGGGTGGCAGGATGCAACGTCATGGTAGTGCACTCTGCTCCCTCAAGATCGCCTCAGCGATAGACGGCCCTCTCCGGAGGAGCCAGCCACTGGCGGCGATGCGAGTGCCCATTATAGCCCAGGCTACGGTAGCTCTCGGGTCGATCCAGGCGACTGATCCGGACGCTCCCGCGTGGCCATAAGAATCGGGGCTGGCTGTGGAAGGCACCCAATGGGGCTGTTTTTCGCCGTGGATGTCCGGTCCCAGTCCCCAGGGGCAGCGAGGCCAGATGAGAGGGCGGATGTAACCACCGCCAAGGTCGCCGTTCTGGTTGCGCCTCGCCTCTGCTGCCGTCTTTGGCTGCAGGAATCCCTCAGGTTCCCCCGCGAAAGCGCAGACCAGCCGGAGCGCTCCCTCGGCAGTAGTCAGGAGGCCGGCCCAGGGCATCGCTAGGGCTCGCCAGAAAGGTGAGTTGAAGGGCTCGAGGTCGGAGCCCGCCTGTCGCCCCCGGATGCCGGAGAGCTTTACCGGTTGACGTGGAGGCTCCTGCCCCAGATAGCCCTCGACCCCCAGCGGATCCAGCACCAATTCGCGCAACGCTTCCGAAAAGCTGTATCCGGTGCGCGCTTCCACTATCAGAGCGAGTAATCCATACCCCACGTTGCTGTACTGGATGTGGGTTGCGGGTGGATGGCTGAGTGGTGTTTGAAGGCAGGCGTTGGCTAGGACAGGCCAGCTCAAACCATGTTGGTATGGCGCCAATTCCTGTGGGATGTCGAGCGGCAGGCCTGCAGCGTGGCTCAGTATACGGCGCAACGTTACCCCTGGCTGAGCGGCAGCGGCATCCGGCAGGTAGGA
>JBMNNU010000142.1:0-8148 GCA_050942695.1 Chloroflexota bacterium | reverse complement strand
TCTGAGCAGTTGTCTGGAGGCCGCGCGCCGCCTGTTCGAGATAGTGGACTCAGGACCCAGCACCCAGCACTCAGCACTCGATTCCCAGAACCCAGAACCCAGAACCCAGAACCGCCCCCAGGACTCAGGACTCAGGACTCAGGACTCGATACCCGATGCTCAGCACCTCGATATCCTGATTCGCAACCTCCGCTTCAGGTACGGCCCCTACGAACCGTGGGTTCTCGACGGTGTCTCTTTCGAGCTGCGCCCTGGACAAAGGCTGGCTGTAGTCGGGCCGAGCGGTGGCGGCAAATCCACTTTGCTCCACCTGTTGCTCCGATTCTGGGATTACGACGAGGGGCATATCTTGTTGGATGGACGCGAATTGCGTGACTACCCCGGCGAGGAGCTTCGGCGCCAGGTCGGTGTCGTCTCCCAGCGCACACACCTCTTCAGCGGTACGATCCGCCAGAACCTCCTGTTGGCGAGACCGGATGCAACGGAAGAGGAGTTGGTACAGGCAGCCGAAACGGCGCAGTTGCACCAGTTCATCCAGTCTCTCCCCGACGGGTACGACAACTGGATCGGGGAGCAGGGAATGCAGCTCAGCGGTGGAGAGCGCCAGAGATTGGCTATCGCCCGCGCCCTTCTCAAAGATCCGCCTCTCCTGCTGTTGGACGAGCCCACAGCAAACCTGGACAGCGTTACGGAACGAGACGTTATGCGAGCAATCCAGGCATCGATGGAGGGCCGAACCACCCTGCTGATCACCCATCGTTTGGTAGGGCTGGAAGACATGGACCAGGTACTGGTGCTGCACGGAGGCCGGATCGTAGATAGGGGCAAACACCACGACCTAATCCGCCGTGGCGGGCTGTACTTCCGATTGTGGGAGATACAGCAAAACCAGCTTCTTGAACCTTAGGCGCGCTTCTTGCATTTGGTAGGTCGTGATGATCCCTACTAAGGGCGAGGGTTGCTCATTGCTCTGCGACCCGCCAAACAAGGTGCCGTGCGAAGCGACTTTGCAATCTACTTAATAGAGCTTACTAAACCACGAAGTATAGCCTTGCTGTTGACAACGGCGCTGGGTGGTATGTTCATCGCCAGCCAGGATTTTCCATCCCCGGCCATCCTGGCCTTTACCCTCTTGGGTGGAGCCCTAGCGGCGGGTGGTGCTAATACCCTCAACTGCTATTTCGATCTGGATCTCGATCGTCGCATGGATCGCACGGCCGCGCGGCCGCTACCGGCGGGCAAGATCAAGCCTAACCAGGCGTTAGTATTCGGACTGTCGCTCTGCATCATCTCCATGCTCCTGCTAATCGTCGGGACGAACCCACTCAGCACCGCCCTGGCCGCTGTGGGGATCCTGCACTACGTGGTGATATACACCCTGTGGCTCAAACGATCGTCACCCTGGAACATCGTTTTCGGCGGTGTGGCGGGCGCGATGCCTCTGCTAGTAGGCTGGACAGCCGTTACCGAACAGTTGTCCATCTGGGCTCTATGGCTTGGCGCCATCGTTTTCTTTTGGACTCCCCCTCACTTCTGGTCGCTGGCGTTGTTGCGCCGCCGGGAGTATGCACTGGCCAGAATCCCCGTACTGCCGATAACCCACGGAGAACGGGAATCCCGCAGACAAATCCTTTGGTACTCGGTGTTGCTCGTAGCGCTCACTCTCGCTGCCACCCCGGCAGGCTTCGCCAGCCATCTGTTCTTCCTGGCAGCGAGCGCGCTGGGGGTAGTGCTGCTCGCTTATTCGATTGCGTTATTCAGGATACCTACAGACCGGAACGCGCACAGGTTGTACAAATACTCCACTATCTACCTGGCGCTGCTGTTCGGAGTATTGATCGTGGATCGGATCGTTTAGGATGAAGCATTACAAAAGCACCAATTTGCATAGCAGAACTGGAAGGAAATACTCTCGCATCTTTGGGCTACCTCTCGCCACGCTAGCTGCCGTGCTGCTGGCGGGTTGCCAGGAGGTCCCCGCCGCCATTTTCCTACCTGTGTCGCCCAGCGCCACAGCCATCCACGACCTTTCACTGGTCCTTCTAGCTATCGCTGCGGTAGTGCTGGTTGTGATAGAGGCATTGCTGTTCATCGCCATCGTCCGTTTCCGCAACCGGCCGGAAAGCGAAGTTGAGCAGACTCACGGCAATCTACCGCTGGAGATAGGGTGGACGGTGGCTACATCTTTAGCAGTAATCTTAGTAATGGTCCTCACAGTCAAGACCATGGGGGAGGCCACTGCGACATCGACCAGCGTGCTCCCATCTACCTCAGCTTGGCCCAACGACGAGATGCATTTGAGGGCGGTGGGGTACCAGTGGTGGTGGTATTTCGAGTATCCCCAATTGGGGATAGTGACAGCTAACGAGGCGCACGTCCCGCTGGAAAAGCCAGTCAAGCTGCAACTCGAGGCCGCCGACGTGATCCACAGCTTCTGGGTGCCCAGGCTCGGAGGCAAGCTAGATATGATCCCCGGCACTGTGAACTACAGCTCTTTCGTGGCTATCCAGAGCGGCATTTACGAAGGGGTGTGTGCGGAGTTTTGCGGCGTTCAGCACGCCCGGATGGCCTTCAGGGTGATCGTCGATCCAACTGCTCGCTTCTCTTCTTGGATAAGAGAGCAACAGCAACCTGCGACTAAACCGGTCACCGAAGAGCAAAAGGCGGGCGAACAGCTCTTTTTGCAATCCTGCGGAGGGTGCCACACGGTCAGGGGAACCCAGGCCTCTGGCAAAACGGGACCCGATCTAACCCATGTGGCAAGTCGCTTAAAGATCGCTGCAGGAACCATCGACAACACGCCAGAGCAGATGGCCCGATGGCTCCGTGACCCCCAGGAGATAAAACCGGGCAACTTGATGCCTGCATCAAGATTAGATGCAGCAGCTATCGATCAGCTCGTCGCTTACCTGGAGAACCTGAGATAAGGAGATCTGAATGCCTGGTACCATCAACGCTTTACGAGCAAAACCCTGGTACGAGACGGGTATCTGGAGTTGGGCTACTGCCACCAATCACAAGCAGATTGGGATTCTCTATCTGAGCGCCAGCTTCGTCTTCTTTTTGTTCGCGATCACCATGGCCATGCTGATGCGCACACAGTTGATAGTGCCCAACAACACCCTGCTTACCCCCAACCAGTACAATCAGATCTTCACGATGCACGGCACCACCATGGTGTTCCTTTTCGGGATGCCGGTCCTGGCCGGCTTGGCCAACTATCTCGTGCCGTTGATGATCGGCGCCCATGACATGGCGTTTCCGAGGCTCAACGCCTTCAGCTTCTGGACTCTGCTCGCCGGAGGTTTTCTACTCTACAGCAGCTTCTACTCCGGTGCCCCCGACACAGGCTGGTTCAGCTACGCACCCCTGACTATCACGCCCTACTCACCTAACGCGGGGATGGACTACTGGAGCGTATCCATCGTCTTGCTGGGAATATCATCGATAGCCAGTGCCGTGAACCTGATAGTAACCATCCTCACTATGCGGGCTCCCGGGATGGCCTTCAACAGGATGCCCCTATTCGTCTGGGCAACTTTCGTCAATCAGTTCATCATCCTGGTCGCACTGCCCAGCCTGGCCGCCGCCGCCATCATGCTCTACCTGGATCGCCACCATGCGACCAGCTTCTTCAATCCCGCCACGGGAGGCGACCCGCTGTTGTGGCAGCATCTCTTCTGGTTCTTCGGCCACCCGGAGGTCTATATTCTGATTCTCCCAGCCTTCGGCATCGTGTCGGAGGTGATACCGGTCTTCGCTCGCAAACCGATCTTCGGCTACAGTTTCATAGTCTACTCTACCCTGACGATCGGGGTGCTGAGTTTCACGGTGTGGGCGCACCACATGTTCTCTGTGGGGATGAGCCTGGTTGCAGACGCGGTATTCGCTTTCACCAGCTTCACCATCGCTGTCCCCACGGCAGTAAAGATCTTCAACTGGTTGGCCACACTTTGGGGAGGAGCGCTCCGTCTGAAGACCCCAATGCTCTTCTGCCTCGGCTTCATCGGTCTCTTCGTCACAGGTGGGCTGAGCGGAATGGCGCTGACTGTGGTCCCCTTCGACTGGCAGGTTACCGACAGCTACTTCGTGGTAGGGCACCTTCATGGAGCGCTGTTTGGTGGAACCGCCCTGGGTATCCTAGCGGGTCTCTACTATTGGCTTCCAAAGATCACCGGCCGCAAGCTCGACGAACGATTGGGGATTATCAATTTCTGGCTGTTGGTCATTGGTTTCAACCTCACCTTCCAGCCCTTCCACGTGCTGGGGATACTGGGCATGCCTCGTCGAGTTTACACCTACGCAGCCGATATGGGCTGGAATGAACTCAACCTTGTATCGACCCTGGGGGGTTACCTTCTCGCTATCGGGATTCTGGTCTTCGTTTGGAATTTTGCGGTGAGCCTGCGCTCAGGTGAGGCTGCAGGGTCGGATCCATGGGATGGGTGGACGCTCGAATGGGCGACATCCTCGCCCCCTCCGGCCAACAACTTCGACAGGCTACCGCCTGTGCGAAGCGCGCGCCCGCTATGGGATGAGAAGAACCCGGACAGGGCAGATTATTTAGGGAGGTAGATAACGATCGCAGCGATAGGAGAACGTCAGTCTGATTGGAGGAAGCGAGCTTTGGACAGAGAGCCGGAGCAAGGAGTAGAGGGGCGTTCGACCGACGAGTTAGCCGGCGAGAATCATGTCCTTTCAGAGCACAGCTTCTGGCCTATTCTGCTGTCTGCCGGTTTGATGCTGGTAGGGATAGGGATCCTTACTCATATGATCGTCGCTCTTGTAGGCGGGGTAGTGGGTATAGTTGCATTAATTGGATGGTTGAGTGAGCCATGGACAGCATGACTGCAAGAGGGGTTACTCCCCGCTACGAGCCCTTCGCGCCCAACGTACCGCCGGCAATTCTCGCGCTGTGGGTTTTCATCGCTGCCGAGGCTCTTTTTTTCGGGATCCTGATCGCCTCTTACCTGTATCTCCGGGTACATGTCGGTATGTGGCCTCCTCCAGGATACTCACAACCGGACCTGCTACTTCCGGCCGTCAACACTCTCGTACTGCTCTCCAGTGGCTTCACTATGCATGGAGCGCTGGCGTGCTTGCGGCGAGGAAACGTCGCCCTGCTTAAGGATGGGATCATAGCGACTTTGCTATTGGGAAGCGCCTTTCTGGTGGGCCAGGCATTCGAGTACGCACATGCTGGGTTTGGTTTAAGTGACGGCCTTTTGGGATCTAGCTTCTACACCCTCACCGGCTTCCATGGGGCCCACGTACTCGGTGGATTAATCTTCCTGGCCATGGTGCTTGGCAGAGCCAGAAGAGGCCACTACACGCAGGAGCGCCATCTGGCTGTGGAGGCAGCAACCCTGTACTGGCACTTCGTCGATGCCGTGTGGATAGTGCTTTTTACAATGCTCTACCTAGTGTGAGGGGTAACCCTCCCGTTCTTCGAAACCGGGTTGCCTTAAGCTCCAAGGATTTTTTCGGATATATGATGGAGGAAAAGATGTTTAGGAAAGACATTCTGCTGGTAGCCGTTGTTTTGGTGGCTGTAGTTACATCTATCTCTGCTTGCAGCAGTCAAGAGCCGGCACCCGCATCTCAGGCTGGCGCTGCGGTGACCACCGGAGATGCAAGCCTTGGAGCGGCGGTCTTCCAGCAGAACTGCGACGGCTGCCATCCAGGTGGAGCCCAGGGCAGAGGGCCAATGTTGAAGGGCAAAAACCTCTCGTCCGACCACATCAAGGGAGTGGTCCGCAATGGCGCCTCTAGCATGCCGGCTTTCCCTGAAAACAGGATCAGCGACGAGCAACTGGCCAATCTCGTTGCCTACCTACAATCCCTAAAATAGAACCGGGGGCGAAGGATGACATTAATAACCGAATGGGTGCCTCGTACCTTCGTTGTCCTCTGGGTAGTGCTGCTCGCGGTGATGCTGTCGGGGTGCCAGGGGTCGAGAGCGTCTGATCAGCAGGATGTCTACTCAAGTGCACAACCCCCCGTGGAGGGAAAGATGGTCTGGACAGGAAGCTACGAACAGACGATCCAACCAATTCTGGACCTGCATTGCAAAAACTGCCACGGGGCGGCGCGAGCCGAGAACGGCCTGAGACTCGATAGCTACGAAGGGATTATGAAAGGGACCAGCTTCGGCCAGGTGGTGGTTCCGGGCTTCCCCAGCAGCAGCACCCTGATAACGGTACTGGACGGGACCGTAGACCCCAGCATCAGGATGCCCCACGGTGGGACACGAATCACTGATTCAGAGCTACGAAACCTGATCCTATGGGTCGAGGCGGGGGCTCCATCTAATCAATGATGGCTGCATGGATTGAGACTATCCCAAATTTGGTAGGCCTCGTCCGAGAGCCCCGGGCTGAAGCCGCGCTCTCTTCGGGATGGTCTCCACGGGTCGCCAAACCGCGAGATGTATCTCGCGGCATGGAGCGGTCATCTGGGATGCCACGGGATTTATCCCGCGGTGAAAAAATCAGTAAGTGCTGAGTGCTCAGCATCAAAGCCCAGGCGTTCATCCGGCACATCCGATCTGTCGGATATGTCCGATCTGTCGCACACATGACTTGTTTAGAAGGGGCAACGATGGATATCGAGAATACCGAGACGCGGGTCGATAGACGCACCTTTTTTACTTATGTCACCTTCGCCTTAAGCGGGTTTATCGGCGCGGTGCTGGGAATCCCGCTGCTTGGATCCCTGATCCTCCCAACGCTGAAGCAACGTCCGGCCAACTGGGTTTCTGCCGGTTCAGTATCCGCTTTTGCGATAGGCCAGCCGCAGGCCACCACGATCAATTTGATCACCAAAGATGGCTGGATCGAGCACCAGGAGTCCAAGGGGGTATGGGTGGTTCGTGTTGGCGAGAACGATTTCAACGTATTCAGCGGGCGCTGCGTTCATCTGGGGTGCGCTGTCAACTGGATGCCAGACCAAAACGAGTTTATCTGTCCTTGCCATGGTGGAAGATACGCTCTGGATGGAAAGGTGCTAGGGGGACCTCCGCCCCGGCCCCTAGATACTCTGGAGTGGCGTATTGAGCAGGGGAATCTGATGGTTCGATACCAGGAATTCCGGCTAGGGGTTTCCTCCAAGGAGGTAATATGAGCAGCATAGCTTCTGGCCAAAGCAAGCCTGATGGCAAAATTGCACGACTGCTCGGCTGGCTATCGGAGCGATCAGCCGTAGTTCCGGCGTGGAACGCCTTCTTTGCCCGCAAGGTGCCCTTGGGAGTTGGTTGGCTCTACACCCTGGGCTTCGCCACTATGTTCGCCTTTATCCTTCAAGCTGCCACCGGCCTCTTCCTGGCGGTGTATTACTCTCCTAGCCCAGACCATGCTTACGACAGCATACAGTTCATCATGTACGAGGTACCGTTTGGAGCGGTAGTTAGGGGAATCCACCACTGGACAGCCAGCGCTATGGTAGTGCTGGTTGTAGTGCACATGGCAACGGTTTTCGTCCTGGGCGCTTACAAATACCCTAGGGAGATGACCTGGATAGTGGGAGTAGGGCTACTTTTAATAACTCTCGGTTTCGCATTCACCGGTTACCTACTGCCCTGGGACGAAAAGGCCTATTGGGCAACGGTAGTGGGCACCAGCATTCCAGGAACCCTACCGGTCTTTGGTGATCTGGTGCTTCGGATAGCCCGAGGGGGGTCGGAGCTGGGAGCCCTGACGCTCACCCGATTCTACACCTTCCACGTGATGCTGCTGCCCGTATCCCTGGGGGGACTCCTGGCCGTGCACCTCTATCTGGTGGTGCATCACGGAATTAGCGTCCCACCATGGCTCTGGGAGCGTACCCGGACAAGGTCGGGCGCTTCCTCCGATAGCGGGGCAAGCGCGCGACAACCAGTATCAACGAAAGATGAATACGAGCGGCGTTACAATGAATTCAAAGAGCAGGGCAGGCCGTTCTGGCCTTTTATCGTTGCCGAGGATTTGATTGTGGCCTCCATAGTGCTGGTCGCCGTGTTGGGGTTGGTTATGGCGTTGGGCGTTCCCACGGAGGCGCCTGCCGATCCCACCAACACCGCCTATGTGCCGCGACCCGATTGGTACTTCATGTTCCTTTTCGAGATGCTGAAGTACTTCCCGGGTAATCTGGAATGGATCGGCGCAGGCGTTG
>JBMNNU010000109.1:0-10076 GCA_050942695.1 Chloroflexota bacterium | reverse complement strand
GGGGGGCGGCCCCGCGGCGGGCCCCGCCCCCCCCCCCCCCCCCCCACGCTACAGATCTGGCTGTTCGTGTGAACCATCCCCCTGCGTGCCCCCCACCAGAGCTGCAGCGGCAGCCGCTACGGTGAAGCCTGCGGCATACGACGAAGCCGGGGGATCACTGCCAAAGAACAGCATCAGGCCCCCTGCCGACACGCACAGCAGTATGGTCCACGCGCGAGCGCGCCATCCGCCGCCATCGACAACAACGAATGCTGCGTGCAGCAGGAGTAGCCCCACCAGGAGAGGTATCACAGATCCAAGGTCGAACGGGGGAAAATAAGGCGTTTCTACCAGCAGCTCCGGCAGCCCAACGCTCGGTAGCATCGTTACGTACGCCATCAGCTCAGGACTCACTGGGGCATCCGCGAGCCTGAGCCCATGTGGAATCGCTAGCGCAAGCCCCAGCCCAAAGGCCAAAACGCCAGCAACCTGGAGTAGTCCGCGCCTTAGATGGCCGACGATTCTCCGCTTGCGCGCACCCTGCGCCTTCTGAGGTTGCTGCAACGGGACAGGCTGGGCCTGCTCCTCCCGCCTCCGTTGGAGGGCCCAGGCCAGATCAGCCTGCACTTTGGCGTCTCCCGGAGCGAGCTTGAGGAGTTGCTCAAGGCACTCGATCACCTCATCGAGGGTCAGGGCTGTCTTAGCTCTCCAGTACCAGGCGAGTTCGCTATCCGGCGTCGCTTGACAGGCCCTGACGAAGTAGTCATAAGCCTGTTCCTCATCCCCAATCTTCAGGCAGGACAAGGCCTGCAACAGGAATTCGTCCCCGCTGGAAGCAAGTTCTTCCTCAACATCTGGCGAAGGATGGCCACACTCGGTGCACAGTTGCAGGGAAGCGGGGTTTATATGCTCGCAGGCGGGACATCGCCAGATCGTTAAGAGCTGTTTTCCAGCTTCTGTGCCGAGAGACCATATTCTGGGCGATCTGCTTTTTTCGATCCCTGCCATTTCCACACCTAAGTCTTCCGCTACAGCTAGAGGTATGGATTCGATCGGCACTGCCGGGAAAGGAAGGGCGCCCCCTCACGCTCGCACCCTTCACGATAATTCGCCACAGACTTCTTGAAAGCGAGCGCATGCTCGACCATCACAGTCGCTACCCTGCTCCACAACCTGCTCCCGCTACCGAACCATCATCTGGCTGAAGAAGGCCGACAGTCTCACCGCGGCCGGCGCGAGAATGACCATCATGAGAACCGGAAAGATGCACAGAAACAGCGGGAAGAGCATCTTTATCGGCGCCTGTCGCGCTAGCTCTTCCGCACGCTGCCTTCGTCGAATGCGCGCCGAGTCCGCCTGCACCCGCAGCACCTGCGCGATGCTCGCGCCCATCTGATCGGCTTGGATGATTGCCGCAATGAAAGACTGCACGTCGGGCTCGCCGAGGCGGGCGCTGAGGCCTCGAAGTGCCTCGCGGCGCGACTGGCCGAGTCGAATCTCGGCCAACGCTCGCTTGAACTCATCGCTGAGCGGCCCGGTGGTGCGCTCGGTAACCTTGGCGATGGCAGCCTCCAGACCGTAGCCTGCCTCTACACAAACGACTATGAGGTCGAGAGCGTCGGGCAGAGCCTTGCGCACCTTATTCCGGCGGCTGTCAATCTGGAAGCTGAGCCAGATATCCGGCAACCGGTTGCCAATGTAGACCAGCACGATCCCGAGCAGCAGGTGCAGCAAGCCAATATCCCGGGCAAGCAGGCGCGGAAGCAGCACGATTGTGGGCAACAGCAGCATGGCAGCAAACCTGGTGGTAAGGAAGGCCCCTACGCTCATCGGTTTGCCCGCCGCATCCAATCGGACAACGGCGTTTTCACGCATGCTCTGCGGCGTGAGGCTTCGCACCAGCCGCGACATCCCGCTCCATATCGGGGTGAGTATACGGGCCGAGAACGGCTCGCTCAGGTCTCCGCCACCTAGGGCCTTGGTGTCGTAGCCGTAGGCTTTCAAACGCTCCTGCAGTTCCGAACGCTCGGGCGTCGCCAGGGCTAAGGCGAAGAGGGCGATAGTGATAAATATCAGAATGGGAACGACGATAACGAGAACGGTTGTGGGCAGCATGCTTCGTCTCCTAGACCTCGATACTCACGATGCGGTGGATGATGTAAAAGCCGATCGCCTCCAGTACCGCTCCCGCGATCAGAATGAACTGCCCGGCGCCGGTCACCAGCGTCGAAGCATAGTCCTGGTTGATTATCATCAGCATAAAAAGCATGAAGATGGGCAAAACGCCGATGATGTAGCCCGACAGGCGCGTTTCAGCCGTCTCTACTCTCATTTGGTTGAGCACGCGTTGCCTGTCGCGGATCGTATGGGCGATGTTTTCCAGCACCTCAGAGAGATTGCCGCCCACCTCTCTCTGCACCAGCATAGCGGTGACCACGAGGTATAGATCGTAGCTGCGCACACGCTGGCAGAGATCGAGCAAGCTGTTCTCCAGCGAGGCGCCAACGTTAGCTTCCGCCACCACACGAGAGAACTCCTGGCTGATAGGGGCAGGCAACTCATGGCCGACCAGGTCAACAGCCTGAAGGAAGCTGGCGCCGGACCTGAGCGAGTTGGACATCATCGTCAACGCATCGACCAACTGGCCCTCGAACGCCTTGATGCGAGAAGCCTCCTTGCGGGCCACATAAAGACGGGGCAGGAAGTAGCCCGCAACGCCGAGCGCAACGCAGACAATCGGGATCAAACGAAAAAAGGTCAGACCAGCCGCGAAGAGACTGAGCGCGCAGATCCACCTGATGAACAGATATTCTCCAACTCTGAGCGGCACAGCCGCCCGACTGAGGTCTAGGGCTACCCGCTCCGAGTAGCTACTCCTCTTCAGCAGCTTGTCGAAGGTCTCGAACGAGCTAAACTCCTTATTCAGCAGAAGCTCGGCATCTGTGCTCACAGCCGTCCCTCCTTCAGCCGATCGAGACAGCGCAGTGTGGCGTTCAAGGCGCGCCGCCACGAATTTGCGCTCGGCCCCCCAGACCTCAGCGATGCCGTAAGTGGCCAGGGCAACAGCGAAGAAGGCAACGATAGCCGGCAACAGTTGCTCCATTATCGCTCGCCCTCCCGTCGCTGCGCGAAGATTTCCGGCGGCAAGTGAATACCATGTTGCACGAAGTGGTCTGCGAAACGCGAGCGCAGCCCGGTTCCACCGCAGCGACCCAGCACGCGACCATCCTGATCGATCCCTGTCTGTCGAAAGACGAATATCTCCTGGAGTGTGATTATCTCCCCCTCCATGCCGGCGATCTCGCTGACCTGGACTATGCGCCGAACGCCGTCCCGCATACGGCTGAGCTGAATGATTATGTTGATCGCCGAGGCAACCTGCTCGCGTATCGCGCGCACCGGCAGGTCGAGATTCGCCATCATCACCATATTCTCCACACGAGCGAGTGCATCGCGCGGGCTGTTGGCGTGAACCGTGGTCAGTGAGCCGTTGTGGCCGGTATTCATCGCCTGGAGCATGTCGAACGCCTCGCCGGTCCGGACCTCCCCCACTATGATCCGGTCAGGCCGCATGCGCAGTGCGTTCCGCACCAACTGTCGCTGAGTGACCTCCCCTTTGTTCTCGATATTCGGGGGCCGGGTCTCCAGCCGGACCACGTTTGGTTGGCGCAACTGGAGCTCGCACGGGTCCTCGATAGTGACGATGCGCTCGCGAGAGGGGATAAACGATGAGAGCACGTTGAGAAATGTCGTCTTCCCGGTGCCGGTACCGCCCGATATGAGTATGTTCAACCGCGTCTTGACGCAGGACTCGAAGAACTCGGCCATCTCGGGCGTGAGGGTGCCGAAGCTAATGAGGTCCTCCATCGTGAAGGGATCTCGGGAGAACTTTCGGATAGTAATTGATGGCCCGTCCACGGCGAGGGGCGGGATGATGACGTTCACGCGGGAGCCGTCGGGCAGCCGGGCATCGACCATCGGCGAGCTTTCATCCACGCGACGGCCAAGCGGCGCGATGATCTTCTCGATGATCCGCATGATGTGCGCCTCATCCCTGAAGCTAACTGGGCTCAGGTAGAGCAATCCGTCGCGCTCGAAGTACACCTGGTTATAGCGATTCACCATCACCTCGGTGATCGTGGGGTCCTTGATCAGCGGTTCGAGCGGGCCGAGGCCGAGGATTTCGTCGGCGATCTCGCGCATCAGCCGCTGGCGCTCCTGGCGACTGAGCGGGGTGTCTTGCGCGGCAAGGAGCGCGGCGACAGCCTCCTCAACATGAGGCCGGACGGCATCGCGATCCTTGCCGTTGAGCCTCGTAAGATCCATATCCTTGATCAGCCGCTCGTGAATACGATACTTCAAATCGGCGAAAGGATCGGGGGGCGCGAAGGTGTCCTCCCCCATCTCCTGTACGCTAGTAGCCACGGGACCATCGGCAACAATCGGCTTGCTCGAGCTAGACTGTGGCCCCTGCTTTGGGCTGTTGCGGCCGAACAACAACATACCATTCCTCCTCTAGTCGCGGCTATCGCCGGAACAGCCTGGCGATGAGGCCACGACGCTTCGGGCGAATGCCACAGATCGTCTGCGCGAGCGTGCGAACGTTCTGCGCCATCTTCGAGCCAGGCTTGACTTCGACCACCGGCCTGCCGGTCTTAACCGCGGCTGGCACCGCCGAATCGAAGGGGACCATCCAGAAGATTGCATAATCCAAGGTGCTTGCGGCATCGCTCGCGACCACACCGTTGCTGCTGTAGGCATTGTTGAGAATCAGCTTCACCTTGTCCTCAGAGTAGTTACAGGAGCGCATCAGGCCAAGCGTCAGCTTGGTGTTTTTGAGCGCCGGTACGTCGGGGGTGGAGACGAGCAAGATCATAGTAGCCGCATCGAGGGCTGCCACCAGGCCATCGTTGTAGCTGGGTGCAGTATCGACCACCACGTAGTCGTAGGTGTTGGCCATGACCTCGATGATCTTCTTGATGTGGTGCCCGGTGACCGACTCCCCCTCCTCAGGGGTCATCGGCCCCGCCAGGACGTGGACCCCAGTGGCGTCCTCCCGAAGTAGTGTCTGGATCAGTTCCGGCTCAAGCCGGTCGACCATCTCCGCAGCATCGACGATGGTGTGCTCTGGAACCAGGTCGAGCATCACGGCGACATCACCTAGCTGGGTGTCGATATCCACGAGTGCGACCCTCTGGCCCGTCTCTTTGGCAATGGCTGCGGCGAGGTTGACCGAAAGGGTCGTCTTACCGATGCCCCCCTTCGCCCCAAACACGACGATCACCTCGCCCTGCCGTCGCGTGCTGTCGCTAAGCTTGCGGCGGTGCTGCTCGGCCTCGTAAGCCGCAACGATGGCCTGCTGCAGCTCGCTGCTCCGGATTGGCTTCCCCAAGTAGTCTCGGGCGCCGGCCAGCATGGCCTTGCGGATATGGTCGCGGCTATTTAGAGAGGAGACGACGATTACAGCCGGAGCCTCTTGGCCTGCCGATAGCGCCTCGATCGTGCGCTGCGGCCGAGCGATCGGCTCTTCCAGACCGACGATCACCACGTCGGGCCGCAACTCCTGCGCGGCTGTGAATGCTTCGGTGCCGAAACCGGCCTCACCGATAATGTTGATGTTGCTAGCGCCGGCCGCCTTTCGGATCTCAGCGCGACTCTCTGGCTCGTCGACTATCAGCACTTTGATCTCTAAGGCCATACCTGGCGCCCTCCCTTACTGAATCGTTACTGGCCACGCGGAGCTACTATCCAGCCGGCGGCTACGTAGCCCTCGCGGCCATCGGACAGCTTGACCCGGTACCAGTCGGCCTGCTGGCCGATTATCGGCATCTGCGTCCCGTATTCTACCTGCGCTATGACCCCCGAATCTATACTCGGCCCGCTGCGCACATTGGCGACATCCACGGATATGACGGCTACATCCGAGGGAACTACGGTGACCATCGTTATGCCTACGTGGTCCTGCACGATAGTCGATGGCTCCTTGATCAAGCCAGCCCACATGTTCACCGACTTAAGGTCGTATGTCAGCTTGATGGCTCCGGTGACCGTGGTGCTTGCCCCTGGAGGCAGGTCTCCCCCGAAGCCCCAACGATAAGGGAAGGGGACAGGGGTCTGGGTGTCCAGGTTGATCCCAACCCGCCAGGAACCATCCTGCGATGGGAAATTTTGAGAGTGAAAGGTCTGGCCTTGAACGTAGGCGAACTCCGGGCCCGGCCCCTGCGTGGTAAGGGGTTTCGTGGAGGTGTTCTTCACGGTTATCCGGACGACCATTGTGTCCCCGACTCGGGCGTTGGTCGGGGATATGTCCACTCCGGTGATTATCGCATCGGCTGGCTCCATAGGTGATTGAATAGCACCCAGCAGGGCTGGCTCCAGGCTGACCTGGCTGACCTCCTTTGCCGGGCGAAGCGCCAGACGAAGGGTGCCGCGGGCCTCCGCCAGCACCAGCCGCTGCGCCTCCTCGGGCGTGACGGCCAATGTCACGGTCTTCGCCTCAGGCATTGCCTTCGGCTTCACCACAGGCGTAGGGGTCGGTTCTGGCACCCTGATCTGGTCACCAACCTGCTGGACCGGGGTCTTTGGCTCCTCGGGGGGCAGTTCGCCCTCAATTGACTGGGCCACGGATAGTACCAACATGTTCTGGAGGATAATGGCAGCCATGTCCTTGCCCATGGTCTCCTTGTCGAAGACGCCGATCACATCGACGTAGTCGCCCGGGACTATCAGACCACCAGCCCCGATAACCTCGTTGACAGTGATGGCAACGGCGCGTTTCGACGGCGGGATGGTGAAAGCGAGCCCGGCTTCCTCCCTCTGAACTACGAACTTGTTGGAGATAACCTGCTCCCCAGCGGTGATCGGAAGCTTCGTCACCTTTCCCTCGACCTCACTCACCTCGGCGAAGGCGTTGGCATGCTTCGCGTCGGGCGGCATCTGCTTGACCGCGACCATCGAGGCAGTGACTTTAGTGCGGGCGGGGATATCCTGGGTGGCGACGACCACCGGGATGGCGGCCACTTCCGCAGGTTTCCCTATCCCGGACTGGGCGATACGCTCGGCTTCCTGCTGCAATTGCTGCATATAGCTCCAGACCAGCACAGCCGCTACGGCGCCGAGCACGACTGCAAAAACGAGTACCAAAGCGCTTCTTTTCCTCATCTATTCACTCCACGCAAAGCCCCCTACCAGCCATAACCTGAACTACTGCCATAGATAGAAGCCGACCTGGCTAGCATCTACCGGGTCTTCCCAGGTGGGGTCTCCTATCGGTGGTACGGCATGCTTCAAGAATGACCCAACTACGAGCCTGTTCGAGCCGTGCCCTACAGTCCCAATCACGTAGAAGGCCGCCCATTCGCTAACATGTACTGTGCCCGAGCCGCTGGGCCATGCACCTGCCTCGACCACGGGCACCGTCAGGACCCGCGGGCAGACACCTACTTCGACTTCCGGGTAAGGGTTATCGGGGGTCGGCGGGCCGCTGCAGCCTGATTCGACGGCGGGATTTGGAGAGCCCAGGCCATAAGGTTTGTCCCCTTCCCAGTGCACGTTATCCGGAATCCCCAGGGTGCACTCCACAGGAATGGCAGGATTATCGGGATGGGGTGATCCGCACGCCGGCCACGAGGCGCTGGGTCCGATCGCCTTCTCTATGAGAGCCGCAAAGCCCTGTTCGGTCGGACCATCCATAGCGCCGGTCTCCGTTGGTAGAATGTCGCTTTCGACACAGCCCCCACCATTTGCGATGTAATCGCGATATGCGCTAGCCCCGTGGCCGCCGGAGAGGGCGAGTGAGCCGAAGTTGCCGGACTCGTAGGCATTTCCTGGACTCATCCTGAGCCTAACCATATAACCGTACGTCTGGTCGTAAGGGACGGGCGAGCCGATCGGATTGCCATCCTGATCGTATCTTTGAACCCTGTTCTCGATAGCCATCGGTAGGACGTTGCATTTGTTAATGACTTCGGTTACGACGGCAACCGCCCTCGCCGGCACGACGATGTCGCCTGCGCCCACCGCTGCCCGCAGCCCTGGAGGGAGCGTGCGCGAGATAGTGACTTCTAGGGCAGGAAGCTGAACTGTCGAGCCCGACGGGGAGGTTATCGAGACCGCCGTGACCACGGGAGTAACCTCTACTCCTGGGTCAGAGCTATCGAAACCGTTGAGCGCGGCATAATCACGGGCAACGGCAACGGCGGTAGCCTCTGCCGACGCATCCCCTGGGAGAAGCCGTACCCCGGCCAGCGCCGCAGCGTCGGCGGCGTTCTGCTGCGTCCCGCGGCTCCACATGATCAAGCCTACGTCGAGGGCCATGGCAGCCAGGCCGAGGAGCACGAGCATCATCACGAGGAACAACACCAGAACTTGGCCCTGCTCGTCGGAAACAACCTTGCGCAGCAAGCTGGTGAACGCCTTTCGTAGCTCCCGTGCTATCATGTCTGTCACATCCTTAGAGATCGTAAGCTTGGTAGATCACTGCGGGCTCATCTCCAACCGCATTCTCGAAACACCGTAAACAGGCAGATCCAACGGTAAGGGGCCCACGCTCGATACCGTGGCGGTTACGCTCACGGTCACGAACTCCCCTGAGGGATCGACCACAACGCTGATTACAGGGGCGGGGGTCTGGTCAAGGAAGCCTGCGATTCTCTGGGAGACCACTGCCTCGATGTCCGCCTCGGAGCAGGGCTCGACCGTGCGGTTCAGACAGGGGGCGCCGTACCGCGCGCCCTCCCGCGCGCCGTTCGTCACGGCAAGCCAGCCGCTGAAGAAGATCCCGGCTTGAGCTATCAGAGTTACCACTGTAAACAGCAGCATGAACACCAGGGCAAACTCGACCATCGCAGAGCCCTGCTCATCACGTTTATCGTCGCAGCCCGCATACCTGGCGGTCATCGATCTGTACAGTATGTCCATTCCCATAATGTTCTCGTCATCGCATGGTCGACCAGGCGGTAACGGAAAAAGTATTGCTTCCCATCAGGGAAGTCACCGCCGGAGCCCAGACGTCGATCTCCGCTGTCACGATGACGGTGACCTGCTTGCTGGCCGGATCCCGGTTTACCTGGATATTGGATCTTTCGATGTGAACGTCTCCGAGGTTTAAGCGAGTGCCGTAGCCGGAGCTCACGTACGCCAGCACCTTGTCCTGGATCTCGCTTTCGGTCAAGACCGATGAGATGGCGTACCTGGCGCCCTCGCGAGCTGCGTTGGTGGACACCAGCCAGGCATCGAAGATCCGGCCGAACTCCCACACCCCGAAGAGCAGCATCAACAGCACCGGAAAGATTATGACAAACTCGACCAGCGCCCCACCGCACTGCCCGTGGCGCGGCAACCCCCGTATGCCCCACAACTTGCGGCCCGGCGTCGCGCACTCCCTACTCCACACTGCCACGGTCACAGACTCCAGAACAGCGCGGCGATGCTGCCTGCGGCGATGGCGAGGCCGTACGGGAAGCGCAGAGCCGACGATTCCCTGCTCGAAGGCCGCACGATGCCCCCCGTGTAGATCAGGCTCTGTAGCTGCATCACCATGCTCGCCGCCAGGTACCCTACCTGCCGCCGTCTCAGCACCACCAGCAAGGCGATGGCTCCCCCGGCCAACCCCGTGAAGATGAAAGCGTTGAACACGAAGTATGGCCCTTTGATCGCGCCTACCGCCGCCAGCAGCTTCACATCGCCCGCGCCCATGGCGCCGAGGGCGAAGAAGGCGAAGAATAGCCCCGCGCCCAGCAGCCAACCCTCAACACTGGCGAGCCCTCCCTCGAAGCCGCCGAACAGCAGGTTCAGCAGCAACCCAAGGGCGGCCATTCCAAGGGTGAGCGCATTTGGGATGCGCCCGAACCGGAGGTCGGTGTACACGGCTGCAACCATGATCCCAACGAGGATTGCTCCTGTCAGGACATCCGGCGCGGTAATGTTTTCTATTCGAAAGATGGGTGCTGTCATTTACATACCTTGGCACTCGTCACATGGGGCGAAACGCCCCATGTGACGAACAGATGCAAGTGGCCAGATAATGGCTAACTGCCGGTTTATGAACCGCCGCTGCCGCCAGCACCGCCTACTGTTCCGGCCCAGTCAGACGCTTT
>JBMNNU010000116.1:0-9509 GCA_050942695.1 Chloroflexota bacterium | reverse complement strand
AGAAACGGGGTAGTAGGGTCGCTATTTCTGTTCCGAAGCGAGGCACTAAACGGCAGTTGGTCCAGATGGCCGTTGACAACGCCACCCAGCAGTTGGAGATGCTGAAGCTGCGCTGGCTCAACGACGAGCAACGCATCACCGCCGCGTTGGTAGAGCTGAGGGAAGCCCTGCAGTTGCCGGCCACTCCTCACCGGATCGAATGCTACGACATCTCCAACATCCAGGGTACCTCGGCTGTAGGTAGTATGGTGGTGTTCGAGGGGGGACAGCCCAAAAACTCCGACTACCGCCGCTTTAAGATCAAGACGGTAGAGGGTGCCAATGACTACGCCATGCTCCAGGAGGTGCTGCGACGGAGGTTTAAGCGGGCTATCAGCGATCAGCAGTCAGCTTTCAGCGAGGACGACGCGGGGACGGGGGGATGGGGAGACGGACCCCACCCCCTGCCCCTCCCCCACAGGGAGAGGGGAGATACCCAGAACCCAGAACCCAGAACCCAGAACTCAGAACCGTCCTCAGGACTCAGGACTCAGCACTCAGGACTCGATACCCAGCACTCCCCCTGGGCGACCCTCCCAGACCTGGTGATCGTTGACGGCGGCAAGGGCCAACTGAGCGCCGCCCTGGAGGTGATGGATGATCTGGGACTGAGCGGTGTGCCCACCGCTGGCTTGGCCAAGGAGAACGAGGAGATATTCGTGCCCGGCCGCCCCGTTGGGATACTGCTACCCAGGACCTCGCAGGCCCTTTTCCTGATACAGCGGGTTCGGGACGAGGCTCACCGCTTCGCCATAACCTACCATCGGAAGGTACGCAGCAAAGGCGGAATGAGGTCCGCGCTGGACCAGATACCGGGCATCGGCCCCAAACGGAAAAAGGCGCTGATCAAGCACTTCGGCTCAGTCAAAGCCATACGCGAGGCTTCTTTAGAAGAGCTGCTGGCGGTCCAGGGTATGAACCGCCAGGCAGCCGAAAAGATCAAAGAGATGCTGTAAATCTAAAAAAATGACGGCTGAAAGCTGATAGCTAAACAATCAAACAGTCTCCGCTTGACCCTGGCGCGCTCGCCAGGCAGCAAGGATCAAGGTGCCTAAGCCGAAGAGGGTAGCCAGGATCACTACCAGCGGCCCCAGGAAGGGCACCACACCGATTAGCAGCAGGATGGCCAGCCCGATCGCCAGAGCTACCAGGAGATGCACGTCCGGCCGCCCTATCCGCTCTACGACCTGCCGGCCGGTGAACAGCCCCGCGATCACGAACCCCAGCACCATCGCAATAGCGAAAATCGCTAGTAGGATCAGCCCGATCCACCAACCACCGATAAACAGCCCCAGCACGAAGAGCAGCAGCGCGGCTAAAGGCGTCACCAGGAGCGAGAGAACGCCGAGTCCGAGGCTGGCCCAGGGCGAACTGCGAAGAGTCTCGATCGTACGCCCGCTGAACCTGGGCAGTAGCAGGACGAACAGCAATCCAGTCAGGAACATGCCGATGAGGGTCTGGAACCAACCGACGATTGCACCGGGTCCATCGTCGGCGCGCTCGGGTCGCCTAGGCTCCCGCTGCTCCACGGTGCCCCGGATCTGCGCCCCCTGGCCAATGGTTGCCTGGTTATCGCTGGTGTAGACGAGGTTTCCGCCGATTACTGCGCCATCGGTGATGGTGAGCGATTCCACCTCTACCTTAACATCGCCCCCGACACTTCCCCCGATGGTGAGGTTGTTTGCCCCTGCCGTCAGCCTTCTTCCCACCTGGCCTTGCATCCGGATCGATTCTGCCCCAGCCAGCAGATCCCGGCCTATGGAGCTGTCCTGGCCAACCCCCAGTTCACGGGCTCCGGCTACAACGTCCTCCCCCACCGCGCCGCTCAGGGCAAGGGTGGCAGCACCGGCGCGGATGCTCCCTTCGACACTCCCAGGAACCGAGACCGTGGCGCCGGCCGCGATAAGATCTCCGGTCACTGTCCCACTTACGGTAACCGATTGAGCGAAGGCTATAACGTCGCCCCTTACAGTACCCTGGATATCTACTGTTGACCCGAAGGCATATAGGTCGTCGTCGATCACCTCGTCGGGACCAACGACCACGATATCTCCTGATCGGGGCTCAGCAGCGTAGGCAACCGAGGGCGACATGGCCAGCCATATCGCTGCCAAGGTTAGAAACAAAAGGGCCTTCCTCATCCACCGGTGCGACAATTCCCTCTTGTCCAGCTCATACAGGCCGCACAATTTTTGCATTGTCGAGATCTCCTTTCGACTCCAGCACACGACGATCCCAGTATTCTCGAAGGTGTCAGCCCCCACTTTAGGCAACTTGGGTAGTGCCATTCATCGGCAGAGAAAAACATAGCACAGAGAGTTCCATGCGCCATCAGATCTTAAGAGTAAATCTACTACGACGAAAGGAGTAACAAATGCCGAACGATCGACTGATTCGTTACAAGTGAATTGCTACACAGGTAACGTGTGTTGCGTTCTCAAAAATAGTGCTATATAATCGCCGGAGCATTTAGTGAGCGCAATGGAGCGCGGTGACACTGCGGTGACCAATTCCCCAGTACCATCCACTCTAATCGCCTAACAATCCACTCTCGCCACAGAACTGTGGAACCAGTCTTTAGCCCCCCGGGGAACTTTAGCAATAATCCCTGGCGAGTTAGAAAGGACGAAGTATGATCGAGCCTGTAGGAAATCTCCCTCGCCTACGTATGCTTTTAAACGAAAGCGATCTGGACGTCTTGGTTGCCGTGAGTCCCGAGAACGTGACCTTCACATCAGGGCTAGTGATAGCCAGCCAGAAGTTCGCTCGCGAACGTTTGGCGTTGGTCGTGTGGCCGAAGGGAGGCGATCCTACTTTCATCGTCTGCAACATTGAGGAGCCTCAGACTCGCCAGGACTGCTGGATACAGAATATTCGGTCCTATGTTGAGTTCACGCAGTCTCCTATAGAGGTGCTAGCCGGCACTCTCAAGGAGATGGGGTTGGATAAAGGCCGGATAGGGATAGAGAAGAGCTACCTGATGGCCAATTACTGGGACGAACTGCAGGAGCGTATGCCCGGCGCTCGACTGGAAGCGTGTGATAGCCTTTTGGCCTCGGCGCGCGCTGTAAAAACCACAGCCGAAATTGAGCGGTTAGGTCGCGCCGCACGAGGGGCGGAGAAGGCGCTCCTCGCAGTCTTCGCCACGATCGCTGAGGGTGAGAGCGAGAAGAGCATGTTCGATCGCATCGCAGCCAACATGTTGTTGGTGGGGGGCGAGGCGTTATCGCACGTCTACGTGAACGCCGGCCCTAACACCGGTTTTCCTCACTGCGATGCATCGCACTACCAGGCCAAGCGTGGGGATATCGTCAATGCTGACATCGGGGCGTATTTCGGTTCGTACGTTTCCGACATCGCTCGGACTGGTGTAGTAGGCGCACCGTCGGAGGAGCAGCGGTCTATCTACTCGCGACTGATAGAAGTACATAGGGAATGTATCGACACGGTCCGGCCTGGGCGTCGTGCCTGTGATGTGTACCAGACGATGAAGGCCGGCCACGAGAGGGTTGGATTGCCCTTCCCACTTCCACACGGCGGGCACGGCATCGGGCTAAGTCTGCACGAGCAGCCTACCTTGAATCCACGAAACCAAACAGAGTTCGAACCCGGCATGGTCGTTTGCGTGGAAACGCGGGTGCGCTGGCCTGGCCAGGTGGGATACCGAGTCGAAGACCTGATCCTCTGTACGGAGGGAGCTCCCCGCGTTCTGACCGGATTCTTCGACAACGGGAAGCTGTTCGAAATTTAGTAGCTGTTTATGCGGCTGAGGCATTGTCGCCTTGGCATGTTCATTTCCGCTTCTGGATATGAGGCTTGTGCTTAAAAATACCGCAAGCGAGGCTTGTGAGTAACTCGAGGAGGAGTAATGCCAAAGAAGCACCATATCTTAATGCTGGGGAGCGTTGTGTTCGCCTTCGCCCTGATCCTTGGGACGATGGCTTGCAGTTCGACTCCCGCCACGCCGACGCAACCACCGGCCGCGGATCAGCAGCCTGGGGGCGCGGCTGCGGAGCCTACACAGGCTGCCGCTGCGACTAAGCCGGCTGAGGGCGGCTCTCTGCCGGACAAACTGGTGATCGGCTACCCCGGCGAGCCGACGAACCTGGACCCGCCTCAGGTAGGTGGATCCGTAGAGAACGTTGTAGCGCTTCAGATCTTCGATGCCCTTGCTGCAAGGACGGCCGACGGAAAAGTAGTGCCGCGATTGGCCGAGAAGTGGGAGAACATCGACCCGAATACCTGGCGTTTCACCCTCAGAAAAGGCGTTAAGTTCCATAACGGAGAGGAGCTTAACGCTGAGGTGGCCAAGTTCAGCATAGAGCGGTACAAGAGCCCTATCGCCGCTCAGGCTGCTCGCTACAAGAACATCACCGGTGTCAAGATAGTGGATGAGTACACCTTCGATGTCACTTTGGAGACACCCGATCCTATCCTGCCCAACTCCTTCGTAGGCAACGTGTACATGCTTCCGCCTAAGTATACGGAAGAGAAGGGTGACGAGTACCTGGCGGCGAATCCGGTGGGCACCGGCCCCTACAAGTTTAAGGAGTGGGTCCGGGGCGACCACGTTACCCTGGAGGCCAACCCGGATTACTGGCAGGGGAAACCGCAGATCCAAACTGTGACCTTCAAGTTTATCGCTGAGGCATCGACTAGGGTCGCAGCATTGCAGAGCAAAGAGATAGATATAGCCAACATGGTACCCCCCTCCATGGTAAAGAGCGTCGAGGATGGGGGAACAGCCGACGTGAAGACGGTCCCAGGTCCCCGTGCGGTTTACATCGGACTCTGGGCTGACGGACCGACCCCTGTTCCGGCCTTCAAGGACAAACGGGTCCGGCAGGCAATGAACTACGCCGTCAACCGGAAGGGGATGGTGGACAAGCTACTGTTCGGGTTCGGTAACCTGGTTGGCCAGCCGATCCCCGAGGGCTACCTGGGCCACGACCCGTCAATAGAGCCCTACCCGTACGATCCGGAAAAGGCCAAGGCGTTACTCGCGGAGGCCGGGTATCCGGATGGGTTCGAAGCTGAGCTAACGTATGCCTCTCGCTGGCTTACACGTGACCAGGCTCAGGTTCTTCAGTCTGACCTGGGCAAGGTCGGGATCAAAGTCAAGCTGACGGAAGTTGAGCAGGCTGCATTCAACAACACCCTCACGGGTGGAAAGATGACGCCGATGTACTCGCTCTCTATCCAGGGGCGCATCGGACTCGACGCCATCGAGATCTTCGACGTGGCTGTGATTACCAACGGATCCTTCAACTGGAACGACTACTCCAACCCGGCAGCGGATGAGGCGATCAACAAGGGTCGCTCCGCCACCGATCCCAAGGAGAGGGAGAAGTACTTCCAGCAGGCGAACCAGGCGGTTCACGACGACCCGCCCTGGATCTTCATGTGGTCCGACCAGTCCATCTGGGGAGTCCGCAAGGGATTGAGTTGGAATCCGCGCACTGACGATATGATTATGGTCTACGACGACTTCAAGTAGAGGACTCTGTTTGCACCGGTAGAGCCGGTTGTGGAGCTTGGTGGCCGGGGGTAAGGGAAACCTTACCATCTCGAGCCGCTGGGCTCCACAAGAAAAAAGGCGATACAGGCAAAGCAAGGGGACGAAATGGGATCCTATTTGGTTAAAAGGCTTGGGTACTCTGTACTCGTCCTATTGATGGTTTCCGTACTTATCTTTTTGATCTCTCGTTTATCGGGGGACCCCGCTGCGTTGATGGCCCCTCCTGAAGCGCGAGCAGAGGATATCCAGGCGATTCGAACCAACCTTGGACTGGATAAGCCTCTGCACGAGCAGTATCTCATCTTTATCAGCAATGCCGTCAGAGGCGATCTGGGGACATCCCTGTGGCAGAAGCAGCCAGCGCTCAATCTCGTGCTGGAGCGGTTTCCTGCTACGGTGGAGCTAGCCGTAACCGCAATGGCCTTCGCAACCCTCTTGGGAATCCCCTTGGGCATTATTGCCGCGATCAAGAGGGACGGGTTTATCGACCGGTTGACGATGATGTTGGCCGTGCTGGGCCAGAGCGTTCCCAATTTCTGGTTGGGGATGATGCTGATTCTGATCTTCGCATCGTTGCTGCACTGGCTGCCCTCTTCGGGGCGCGGGACCTGGCAGCACCTTTTGATGCCCGCGCTAACCCTCTCGGCTTTCCCACTGGCAAGGATTGCAAGGCTGACCCGGTCTGGATTGCTCGAGGTGCTGCACCAAGACTACATCAGGACGGCGAGGTCCAAGGGGCTCACAGAAAGCGCGATCATTCTGAAACACGCGTTGCGCAATGCAGCCATCCCGATAGTGACGGTGATGGGATTACAGATAGGCGGCCTCCTGGGTGGCGCTGTAATCGTCGAGACGGTCTTCGCATGGCCGGGACTCGGCAGGCTGGTTGTGCAGTCGGTATTCATGCGCGATTTCCCACTGGTCCAGGCCTCCACGCTGTTCATTGCGGTGATATTTGTGTTGGTTAACCTTCTCGTGGATCTATCCTATTCGCTCATCGATCCGCGCATAAAGACAGCAGGTTAAACTATGGTTGCAAACACTATCACATCCACAGCAGTACAAGAAGTGCCTTTCCGCAAAGGAGCCTCTCGCTCCTTCTGGAGCAGGGCGCGCTATTCTCTAAAACGTTCGCCGTTGTCGGCTTGTGCATTGGGCTTCCTGGTATTGCTCGTGTTCGCCGCCATAACTGCACCGGTGATCTCACCGTGCGACCCGCTGGTTCAGGATCTAATGAACGGCCGAGAAGCCCCCAACTGGTGGCCCGATTCGTCGGGAACTGGAGGTTTTCTTGGAACCGATGCTCTCGGCAGGGATGTGCTTTCTCGGATCATCCATGGGTCCCGTATCTCCTTATTAGTAGGAGTGTCTGCAGTTCTAGCTTCCTGCGTAGTTGGCGTGACGTTGGGCGCGATTGCAGGCTTTTACGGGGGGTGGATTGACAACGTTATCATGCGGATAGGAGATGTCCTGCTATCTCTGCCCTACCTTATGCTGGCCATCGCAATCATCGCCGTGCTGGGGCCGAGCCTGCTCAACCTGATCCTGGTGCTGTCGGTCTCCAACTGGATCGTATATGCCCGATTGGTGCGGGGCGAGGTGCTCTCGGTGAAACGGCAGGAGTACATCGAGGCAGCCAGGGCGATCGGGGTGGTCGATTCATCGCTCTTGCTCAAGCATATAATGCCCAACGCCTTCAGCCCGGTGCTGGTTATTTCGTCTTTCTCGATGGCGCAGATGATTCTCGCCGAGGCGTCTCTATCCTTCCTTGGATTGGGAGTTCAGCCTCCCACTCCAACGTGGGGCGGGATGCTGTCTGAAGCGAGAGAGTACTTTCAACTGGCCCCGTGGATCACCATTTTCCCCGGTCTCGCTATCATGTTTACAGTGCTCGCGGTAAATACCGTGGGTGACTGGCTGCGAGACGTACTCGATCCTAGATTGCAGAGTTAGCAGCTTAACCGGCGCCCGGCCTAAGGCCGGGCGTCTACTTTGTGTCCTGGAGTTTGCTATGGAACAGTTTACTCACACACAGGCCGGCCTGAGGGCGGCGCTGGAGGCGGGCGGTGAGGTCCGCTCCCTTGGAACCGTGCTAGGCGGCTATGAGATCCTTTGCGCGGTTCGCGGGGGTGATCGCCAACCATCTATAGTCATCACGGCTGGAGCGCACGCCGACGAGCTAAGCGGTGTGTATGCGGCCATACGGATGGCGCAGAAGCTAGATACCCCCCACCAGACGTTCATCATCCCCGTACGAGACCCGTTCGGTTTCCACGGGTTCCGGCGCGCCGTCCAGTTTTGCGTAGGGCGTCCGGTGCGTTTGGACACCCCTGAAGATGTGGTCCGGGTGCTGAAGAGCGAAGGCGAGTTGCTGCACGAGGATGGCAGTTTCCTGCTAGTGAAGCTGGGAGAGTACGCCGTGGCGTTCGACATTGGTGTCGATTTCCCAACATCCAGCGTTGGACGCAACATCGAACCTCTGCTGAAAAGCCGCCCTGAGCTGATCCCGATCCTAACAGGGTGCAAGCGGGTGATCGCTCCATACAACCTCCCGATGCCGAGATACGGAGACATCTACGACCAGGCCTGCCGGTCTATGAATGTGACGCCCGAAGGTTTTGTCGGGAACATGAACCGATTCTTCGGTGAGAAATGGCAGCCAGAGGAAGTAGCGATTCTACAACACTTTACCGATACCGTTCACCCCGGGCTGGTGCTGGATCTCCATGAAGGGTACGGCCGGGGGTTCTACATATACGTTAATGAGGAACGAACTCCTATCATGGATGAAATTGCCGACTCCATGGTGGCGGCTGTTAAGGCACATGGCGGCGCTACAGGCACTATTGAGGAGTTGACGCCCTATTGGGGCTCGATATCCGAGGGGCGCACCATGGTTCGGGACGGGTTGCTGTATGCCGGCCCCAGCGTTGCGTCGTCATTCGGCACCTATTGGGAGAAGAAGGGCGTGCCCGCCTTTACACAAGAGACCGGCGGCCTCAACCCACTTTCCTGGCGCACCGATTTGCAGGAGTGGTCGGCACGCGCAGCCGTCGACACATTCACCAAGAGCTACGAATAGGAGGAAAAGGTGGAGCCGTATTCTGAGCTTGAGATAGAGTATTTGAGTTGGCCTGAGGTATCCGAACGGTTATCGGCCGGCTACAAGACTGCTGTGTTCGCCGTAGGCTCGTTAGAGCAGCATGGCACCCATTTGCCGATCACAACCGATGCGCTCATCGGAACCGCAATTGCTAGAAGGGTGACCGCTCATTTGGGAGACGCGCTAATGGCTCCCACCATGCGACCTGGTAACTCTTCTCACCACATGGGTTTTCCTGGCACCATAACCCTCCGGCCCAGCACCCTCAGCGCCGTTATCGTCGACTACTGCACGTCGCTCGCAAACCATGGGTTTACGACGATAGTCGTGATCTCAGCCCACGGCGGGAACAACTCGATCGTGCAGGTTGCATGCATGGAAGCCCAGGAACTGCTGGGTAAGAAGGCCGACATCATTCCAATCACTCAGGTGATGGCATACAACGACAGCGAGTGGGGCAAGGTAAAGGAAGGGTACCACGCGACCAGCGTGGAGACCAGTTGTGTGATGGCGCTTGCGCCCGAACTGGTACACCTCGACCGGGCGAGCGACTGGACGAACCCGATAGATCCGAACATCAAAGACATCAGCGCCCTTCTCAGCGTTCGCGGGACGAAGTACTTCGCTCCGCAGGGGATCATGGGCCGGCCCACATCTGCCAAGGCTGAGATCGGCGAAGTGGTGCTGGATCGCATTGGCATCAACATCGCGGCCCAGGTAAAGCTGGTGAAGAAACAGATAAACGAAAAGTAGTTGCCGCGCGGCCTTGCCATTCGGGTTGAGGCAGGGCTGCGCTGTTTTCTTAGAGGAGTAAACACTCATGGCTGACCAAGTAAAACTGAATCGCTT
>JBMNNU010000136.1:0-8459 GCA_050942695.1 Chloroflexota bacterium | reverse complement strand
CGGGCAGTGCAAAGCGTAGTGCGGGTATCAGTTGCGTCAGATGTGGAGCACTCGCTCCCAACAATCTACGGAGTCGCTCGGGGTCTGTAACACGTGCAAACTCGCTGAGAGCTTCGACCCATGGACCGTACGCTGGCTGCCAATCGCCCTCGAAGCAGCAACCTCTAAAGACCTCTGCTCCGAGCTCCCGGGCGTGCGCCATAAGTTGGTGAGCGATCCAGCTCTTGCCGATTCCCGCCTCGCCCACCAGCATTACCAATCTCCCAAGGCCGGCAAATGACTCCGACAGCATCGCTCGGAGAACAGCCATTTCCTGCCTATGGCCGATGAAATCCAAAGTGTCAGGCCGCGATTTCACTAACAACTTACCACCCTTGGCTCTAGGCAAGGCCATCGCCGGTACAGTCATCCCATTAAGGTAAGTTTCAGCACAATCGAGAAGGATAGCTCAGCGAGGGTCTCAAACGCAGTATCATAGCTGTCTCATGTTTCTATTTTGACGCTCAATTGGCTTGGCGAAGAGGAAAACCGCCACTAGGCGCGGCTCAACTCCTCGGCTAGCCACCTGATTCCGCGTTTCAGCAATCGGTAGAATGTGGCGCGGGAGACCGCAAGCCTCTCCGCAGCCGCATCGTGGTTGGGCGTTCTTTGGATGTAAGCCAGTTCTAGGGCTCGATAAGCCCTCTCCTGCTGGGGTGTGGCTACTGCCATAGCCGTCGCCATTGCAGCTACGATCGTCTGGCGAAGAGCCGCAGACCTTTCGGCACCTAACTCTACCTGTTGTGGTAGAAGGATATCCGCCAGTGGTGAACGTGCTAAAAGTATATCGTTATGCCAGTTGAGGAGTACACTGTGTAGCTCTCGCTCTAACCCTCTCGGGCTGAGCCCTATACATGGTCTCTTCCCCGCCATAATCGACTCGATCCAGCGCTCGACTCCGATTTGGCGTAGGTCCAGTACGTAGCAATCTACAGGATGCTTCGACCCCCATCCCCAGGTACGAGCATCGGGGATTAGCCGGAATCCCCAGGCATTGAGCAACTTCTTGATTAACGGATGCGGGGCTGACACGATGTAGAGCCCTCCCATCATATACAGCCCCATGTGATCTCGAAGGAGAGCAGCTCGAACCTGCTCGGATTGTCTATCACCTTCTGCGATATGGAGGGGGTACCAGATATCGCTGTCCTCGGCCTTAGCAGGCAGCGCTTCCAGCTCGGATGGACTCCAATAGCTATACAAGATGGGGGCAAAGATGGGGTTGAGATTCAGTATAGGTATCGTTTCCTTGCAAACCGGCAAAGTGCTGGAGAAGCCTAGAACGCTCCCGTCCTGCCCCCTCACCACACGCAGTCGCGTTTTCGGGTATTCCAGGATCGCTTCCAGGAATATGTTATGTTCCGGTATGTCCCCCTCATATTCCACATCTTTGTCCATTACATTCTTGATCCACCAATCGTGAATACGCCGAATCTCGGGGTAGTCATCCGGCCGAGCTTCCTCGATCCAGAATTCTCCCGGTTCCCCCTCGCCGTACATCGTTGACTGGATGAGAGCGTTCTCCCAGAGAAAGAGCCGTTCAGCCACTAACCACTCCCGCTCGATGGGTGAGGCCACACGCATCCGCTCTTTGTAGTAGGCCAGAGCGCGAAGCCGCATCTCCCGATAGCGATCCGGATGCCGCCATCGCAGGTCATCGGCTACATACCGCCTGAAATCATCGTGCAGCAAGAGGCCATGCTGAGCAGGCCTGACCACCGAAAGATGGCACAGTCGGCCGAAAGCCGAGCTGATATCTTTCCGGCCTGAGACCGCTGCGAGGGTAGCTTCGTCGAATTGGCGCACGACGGCCGCTGCTTCCAGCAGGTCCCGCAGTTCCGGATCCTTCGCATCTCGTAGCAGTCTTTCCACCAGAGACCGAACGATCAGATGCCACCTCGGTGCTTTGGTTAAGTGTTTTATTCCCAACTGCAGGACCATATCGGCAGCCAAAGATAATGCCAGAGGGTTGCCACCCGTTGCAGCAAGCACTTGTTCTACCGTCTCCTTATCGCGCAACCCTCTGCGATGCAGGTATTCTCGGCTCTCGTCGGTATTGAATCCATCGAGGGGGATTGGATGAACGATGCGGCACAGCGACGCATCTTCCATCCATATGTTGCCGAGGGGATGTCGGCCTGCAATCACAATCTTAACCGCTGCTGGCAGTTTCGGGAGCACCTGCTCGACGAAGAAACGTTGGAGCTCTCCCAACGCCTCGAAGGTATCCAAGAATAGTACCGGTCGAATCTCGTTCAAATAAACCAGGGCATCGCCTTTTTCGCCATCGGTCTCGAATCGGGTCTGGGCTGCAGCATCTAACGTTGTAAGCGATGCTCCCAATAGCTGTTTTTTTTCAGGATACCCACTTAGAGCCCGAAGAAATCCATCCGGTGTGTGGGGAAAGTCGTTACAATCGACCGAAAGGACCGGCCAACCCAGATTCCTAGCTATGCCGACGAAAGAGCGGAGCAGCATAGTCTTTCCGATTCCACCATGGCCGCTTATGTTGAGGATCACAGGCGGCTGGGAATCGTCTCGCAACCACTCTCGAAAAACCGATAACTCTCTCTCCCGACCAACGAACAGCGTCTCGCCAAGCTGGTTCAAAGCATCGCCGAAGGTAAGCATAGGTCCTCAAGCTGGGATGGTTGATAAGGCTGACACGTCTGAGCCGATATGAGCAGAGCTGTTCTCACGGCTTGATTGTGCTTCAATATTATCTCAAGGATATCGTTACGGGCAAACAGAAATATAATAAATGGCGGGAATTTTGCTCACTTCGCTTCGAGGCCTAACACTGCTAGCGTTTCAGCCAGTTCCAGAGCATCTACAGGCCAGAATGGCCGGGGTCTGGGGTGTCTGGTTGGAGTGAGTTTAGGGATAGGCCGACAGCAAAGGATCATTTGCCGCCACTGCACCGGAATGCCAGGCCGGCCGTACACTGCGCCAAGCAACGCCCCGGCGATTGCGGCGTTGGTATCGGTGTCTCCACCAGCCATCACGGTCGATACCACTCCCTCCTCAAGAGACGGAGCATGGAGCAGTTGATAAAATGCGTTTTGTAGGGCTATCAACACCCATCCCTGGTGTTTAAGGTAATCCGGTGGCCTGTTTGCCGCCTCCTTCAACGCAGACAAGACGGAAGCGTCCCAACAGCCGGATTCGGCCCACTCCATAGTCCATCGATAGATCTGATAGGGGCTACCACCATGTCCTACAGCGTGAGCAATGGCAACGGCGAAAACAGCGCACGATTCCCGGCATACAGGGTTGGGATGGGTAATGCTGCTATCTTCGCCTGCCAAATCCGCTAGGCGATGGGGTGGAAGATGATGCCCCCAAATAGCTAGAGGGCTGATCCTCATGAGGGAGCCGTTGTCCTGGCTCTTCGCGTTGGCAGCTCTCTTTGCCAGAGTAGCATGGGAGCCTATGTTCTCTAGTGTTGCTTGAAGGGCGTTTCTGGTAGTCCCTCCCACATCGAAAGGGTTGGAACGATACCAATAGCTATAGAATCTTGCCGCGGCTTCGGGATCGTAGCCACCGGCGGAGACGATCGATCTGGCGAGCATCAGGGCCATTTCGGAGTCGTCGGTAGGCTGCCCTGCGAGAAGGCCCCAGGTTCCATTGTCCTGGAGTAGCCTCAATCCTCCGGGGTATCTGGCTTTAATAGTATCAGCTTGGTTAAACTCGACCTGCCCTCCCAGGGAATCACCAGCCAGTTGCCCCAAGAGGGATCCCTGAGCCCGCGATAGTAGCCCAGGATTTGTAATGGTGCGGCCTGGTTTCAACACCACCGGAAATGGCGGCTTTTCGGAGTTGTCGGCTTTTGCTGGTGGCGCGGCGTCAATTCGCCAAGGCTGCTTGCAGAGCCTCTCCACAAGGTCGGGTGCCCCTCCAAAGCAGCTTTGCGTTTGGCTCTGCACATCTGGTGTGTAGCGGATCTCGTTGCCATCCTGATCCACGAGGATGCCGCCCGCAGCTCCCAATAAGGCATGTCCCGCCGCATAGTCCCAGGAGCAGGGTGAGTCTAAAGACACCATCGCCGAGCCTTCTCCTACGCTCACCAAGGCCAATCGATAAGCCACACTGGGTACTGCTCGGTATCGAGCCGGGGCTATGGCGCTGGTATACATCTCAGGGTCGCGATCGGCCCACTGCGACACCAGTACGATATCTCTTTGAACAGTCTTCCCAGACCACGCTGGCGTAGGCACTTCAACCCCCGAACGCCGTATCGGCCCACACCCTTCAGCCCAGGTAAAGAGGTCTCCCTCGTCGTCGGGCGCTGCGTAGGCGTAAACTACGCCAAGTACGGGGATTCCATCACGAAGCAGGGCAATGGAGACGGAGCTTCCACGGTAACCTTCCAGATAAGCCGAGGTGCCGGAATTGGGATCAACCAGCCAGATATGATTAGTCCCCGCCACCCCAGCGATGTATCCGGTCTCTTCTCCCAGATAACCCCACTCGGGATAGCCCTTTGTCAGCTTGTTGCGAATCAGGGACTCCGCTTCTACATCCGCAACACAGTGCCCGTTGCCGCCTCTAGCCCCTCGCGGGCGGTGGAATTCTCGCCTGAGCAGAGACCCGGCCTCCAAAGCCGCCTCGGTAGCGAGGCTCAACACTTCCGAGTAGTAACTGGACATCAATTAGTACTACTTCTCTTTCTTTATAAGATTAATCAAGATAGTAGTATAGCACTCAATCGTTCCTGTATTTGCGATTTATCGGCTGTTCACCAACTTTGAAACCAAGTCGAAACCTAGCATCTTCCACGTTGACGAATACCCAAAATGCCTGCAATACTCTTAATGTACATGATGTTCGGTTTCGATAACCCCGCGTACACTTCTCTCACCAGTACATGCCGGGAGGCGTGCTATGAATTCCAGCCCTGACACCCTTGCAGTCAAGCCACGGACGGTATCCATTGAATCGGTTAGGCGACAGTTACAAACCGGCCAGCAGGTTAGGATAACCCTCACGCCATTTCTGGTCCGACGCTCACGGCAGGAGTTCGGCCCAAACGTCGGCAGTTATGTCAAATGCGAGCTCGGGGACGAATCGGGCTGGATCGAGGCCGTATGGTGGGAAGGAGGTAAGCTGCCTAAGCTTGAGCTGGAATCGCTGATGGCGGCTGAGGTATGGAGCGTCTCCGGCTTTGCATCTATCAACCATTATGGTGGGAAAAAGACCCCTCAGATCAAAATCGAGACGGCTCGCCCTTTAGTAGGGATGAGTCCACTGGATATTCAAGGCTTGGTAAGGCGAAGCGCCCGCAGCGAAGAGGAGCTTTCCTCCTGGCTCACCGATTGTATCGATAGCATAGCGAACACCCCCTTACAGAGGCTTCTGATGGAGTCTATCGGCAGAGACTCTAAGTGGCACATTCCATTTCTGCGAACGCCAGCAGCCCTGTTCTATCACCACGCCTACGTCGGTGGCTTGGCCGACCACGTCAAGGAGATGGTGTCGGTCTGGTCGGCGTCTCGGTCGGTATACCCGAACGTCGATGGGGATCTCACCCTGGCAGGAATACTCCTCCACGATGTAGGCAAGCTCGATACTATCAGCTCAAGCTCCGCGCCCCAACTGGCGCTCACAGGCCGCTATATCGACCACATCAGCACAGGGATCTCCAGGTTGACTTCGGATATTGACAGGATTCCCGGCTTCCCTACTCTGCTCCGTGACCAGTTGTTGCACATCGTCGCATCACATCACGGGGAGAAAGAGTATGGATCCCCAGTAGTACCGGCCACGCGTGAGGCCATAATTGTCCATCATTTAGATCGCATGAGTAGCCTTCTCAGCCACCTAGAGGAGTGGACTAGGCAATCGGGCGTAGACAGCAACGGTTGGACTACAGAGCCATCCCCATGGATAAAGGCCAACCTCGCAGGGAGCACAAGAATTCCCAACACGTTCGAATAGAAATCGAAAATGGACCGACCGTGGCACGACTAATGTTGTAGTGGGTGCGGGAAATCCACCATTACACACTCTTGAACTGGGAGGAAGGCCGTGCCGAAGAAGCGCATTCTACCCGAAAGCGAGATCTGCACCGTCTCCCTGGGGGTTCAACTGCTGGACTTTAACGAGGCCGAGAATTTGGCAAATCAAACGTGGGCTGGAGCTGAGGAAGTCCTATCGACCGTCGATCTATCCAGGCACTCCGCCAGCGCAGCTACGCTACGCACTCTCATGAGCAAAGGTTGGGAATCAGACAGCGTAACCGGTTTGCTATTAGGGATATGGATGAGGAAAACGGGCCCCGCAGGGGAGATCGCTAAAGACCTCCTCTCCTTGGAGCCCGCCCAAAGACGAGTCCTGACCGCCCTATATTCATCGGGAGATTCTCGGACCGTCATTCAATACTCGATAACTCGCGATGGTAGCCTGATGCAGCATTCATACAGCCGAAAATCGCTGGGTTCTGCGGATATCAAGCTGTTCCCCAGTTAAGATCGTAATTCCTGCATCGCTGCTTTGAAGATGGCGACGCCGTCAGTAATATCCTGAACCGATGGAGCGAAGGTGAAGCGAAGATGCTTCTCCCCCATAGCTCCGAACTCTGTGCCGGGGCGGACATTCAAACCGCGCTCGTACAGATATTTCATCATCTCCACGGATGAGAGTGGGGCGTCGTATCGCACCCAGGCGTAGAACGCAGCCTCCAGATCGTACACGTGCACTCCCGGCACCTGTTGCAACTGATCCCACATCGCTTGCCTTTGCTCTTGGTACCGGCCCAGCATCCAGGCTCGCCACTTCCGGTCTTCCTCTTCATCTGTAAGTGCAGTCAGTGCTGCACGCATCGCTATGTTGTTCTGGTATCCTACGGCGGTTCGATTCATGGCTGATACCGGCTTTAAGAGCGCCCCTTTGGCCACGATCCAGCCGACTCGCCAACCCGTCATAGCGTAGGTTTTCGAAAAGGAGTTTGCCAGTATGGTGCGTTCGGTTAGAAGCGGGTGGCCAAGGACGGATAGATGCTTACCGGTAAACACTAATTGATCGTATACTTCGTCGGCCAGCACAATAAGATCCCGTTCACTGGCGATCGAAGCCAATCCATCCAACTCTGCTTGCTCCAGCAGTTGCCCGGTTGGGTTGGATGGGAAGTTGAGGACCATCATCTTCGTCCTCTCAGTCACCGCGTCGCGAACCGCATCCACATCCACATCGAATGTGCTGGTTAGGGGAACGGACACGATGTTGGCCCCAACTACTCTAGCAACATCGGCATATAGAGAGTAGGTAGGATCGAGAATAATTACGTCATCGCCCTCGTTTAAATAAGCCATCATTGCCGCGAAGATCGCCCCTGTGCCTCCTGAGGTGATCAGCACCTCTGAGGCTGAGACCGGAACACCACTGATCTTCGATTGATAGCTAGCAACCGCTTCTCGTAATTGAACATCGCCTTGAGTAGCCGGATAGTGGGTGTAACCCTCTTTCATCGCCCTTACAGCGGCTTGAATTACATATTCCGGTGTGTCAAAGCTCGGATCACCGCGATGTAGCCCAACCACTCTGCTGGTTTTGGGCGTCGGCAGCTTGTCCGCCAGGTTGCGCTGCGAACCACCAAGTCGTTCAACAGCTTTGGATACGCCGATCATCGAGCAAGCCCTCCTAATTGGGGATTTGGATATATCCTACCACACGAGGAGAATCAAAGAGACTGAAGCCCGGGGAAATCCCCGGGCTTCGCCTTACACATCCAACCTGCCAACCTTATCGGGATATCCGGCTCCTGGTTTCCGCAGCCATTTCTCGCATCTGCTCGATCGGCCGCTCGCTGCTTGGGTGGAGCAGTTTATACGCCAAAGCAAACGCGATGAAGGTGGGAGGCCACTGCCCTATGAACAGGGCGGTGGAGCGCCGGCCTATGATAAAGAAAAACGCCGATGCAAGGATACTTGCCAGCGCCATTCCTATATAGGTCTGCGTGGGTACCTCCTCGAGAGTCCGCATTACGTTGCTCTGGGTTTCCTCCATCTCACGCATAGCTAACTCCTAGGATGTTTTGGTCTACGAACGTAACTCCCCTACCGGGGAAGCTCGCTAGAGGCAGCCTTCGTGCCAGATTTCCTACTGAGCAACCCAGAGCACTATTGGGCCAACAGAATCAATGAGCACGGCAGTTCGCTACTCACCTTTTATGGAGCGTCAACGAGGAACTGTGCCGGTATGTACCCTTCGATACCGTCGGGGGCGCGAACTTTGTACCACTTTTGCCCTGCAGACTCTACTGCCTGGCCGATCACTTCCATCTTGGTTCCATCTTGGTAGGCATTTATCTTGTCGTTAGGATTGGGGGTTCGACGAATGTAGACGCCGAGCCCATCGGTGTTCGCAACTAGCATGATCTGCGAGGCATCCGGAACAGGGGTTGCCGTTGCTGTGGGGGTTGG
>JBMNNU010000001.1:0-44022 GCA_050942695.1 Chloroflexota bacterium | reverse complement strand
GTTCTGAGTTCTGAGAAAAGAATTCCCAGAACTCAGAACCCAGCACTCAGAACCTGAGGTAACGTATGAACACTCGTATCCTCTCGATAATCCGAAAAGAGTTCATCCAGGTAAAGCGAGACCCACGCAGCCTGGCCATCATCCTGGTGGTGCCGGCCCTGCAACTGCTGCTGTTCGGCTACGCCGTCACCACGAACGTGGACCATATCGCCACGGTGGTGTTCAACCAGGCGATGGACGGGCGGAGCCGGGATTTTCTTCGCGCCTTCACGAACACGGAGTATTTCACGGTGGTTGGAAACGTCTCCAGCCACGACGAGGCCCGGGATGCCATCGACCGTGGGGATGCCAAAGTGGCTTTCATCATTCCGCCCGACTTCTCCCGCAACCTGGACTCAGGAAAGCCGGCCTACGTCCAGGCGATCATCGACGGCTCCGATCCCAACGTGGCAAGCACTGCGCTATTCACCGCGACCAGCATAGCGCAGTCCCGGGCGGCCTCGGAGGTACAGGCCAGCTTAGCCCGGACTGGCATCAGCAGATCCGTCGAGATGCCCATCGAGATCCGGCCCAACATCCTGTACAACCCCAGCATGCAGAGCGTGAACTTCATGATCCCCGGGCTGATCGGCCTGATCCTGCAGATGCAGGCCGTCATCCTCACGGCCTTCGCCATCGTCAGGGAGCGTGAGAAGGGCACCCTGGAGCAGTTGATCGTCACCCCGATTAAGCCTTGGGAGCTAATGGTTGGCAAGATTGCACCCTACGTATTGATTGCCTTCGCCCAGGTTTCCGTGGCTCTCGCAGTGGGCACCCTCTGGTTCAAGGTGGAGATCGCCGGGAGTTTGCTCCTCCTGCTGGTCCTCTCCGTGGTGTTTCTGGTGGGGTCGTTGGGGATCGGCCTGCTGATCTCCACGGTGTCTAAGACTCAGACCGAGGCGCTCCAGATGTCCGTGCTGGTGATCCTGCCTTCAATACTGCTGTCGGGGTTCATGTTTCCCAGGGAGTCGATGCCGGCAATCCTGGACTACATGGGGTATCTGATCCCCTTGACCTACTTTCTGAAGATATTGAGGGGCATAGCCCTCAAGGGCATCGGTATGGAGTACCTCTGGTTCGAGGTGCTGTTGTTGACGGTTTTTGCGACCATCATCTTCGGGCTGAGCGCCAAGCGCTTCCAGAAGAAGCTCGAGTGACAAGAGGGAGTGAGTATGTCCGGGGACACCATAAATCCTGCTAGGGGTACGAGGACGGACCCCACCACCCCGGCAGTGGAGGCGGTTGGGCTCGCCAAGAGCTTCGGCGAGGTGCGCGCCGTTCGCGGGCTCGACCTGCGGGTGAAGAGGGGCGAGATCTACGGCCTGGTGGGGCCGGACGGAGCTGGTAAGACCACCACCCTGCGGATGCTGTGCGGGGTGCTGTCGCCCGACGGGGGCCGAGTCCGGGTGTTGGGCTACGACGCCGTGGCGGAGGTGGAGAAGGTCCGGGAGAAGATCGGCTACATGTCCCAGCGCTTCTCCCTCTATGGGGACCTTACGGTGATGGAGAACCTGCTTTTCTACGCCGACCTCTTCCGGGTACCCCGGCAGGCGAGAGAGGAGCGCTCGCGGAGGCTGCTGGCCTTCAGTCGATTGGAGCCGTTCGTCGACAGGCTGGCAGAGTTCCTCTCTGGGGGGATGAAGCAGAAGCTGGCCCTGGCCTGCACCCTGATCCACGATCCCGAGCTGCTGCTGCTGGACGAGCCGACGACGGGGGTGGACCCGGTATCCCGGCGGGAGTTCTGGCGGATACTGTACAGCCTGCTGGGCCAGGGGGTAACGATCCTGGTCAGCACCCCCTACATGGACGAGGCCGAGCGGTGCAACAGCGTGGGCTTCATGGCTGAGGGAAAAGTGGTGGTGAGCGATACACCCCAGCGGCTGAAGGAGCAGATGGGTAAGGATGTGCTGGAGCTGCGGGCCGAGCCGAGGCGGGCAGCCAAGGCGGCGCTCCAATCGGTGCCGCTGCTGGAAGACGTGCGAGTTTTCGGCGACACGCTGCACCTGGTCACCTCGGACGCTCCAGCGGCCGAGCGGGCGACCAGGGAGGTGCTGGAGAGGGAGGGGATAGAGCTGCTCTCGCTCCGGCCGATCGCCCCAACTATGGAGGACGCGTTCATGAGCTTGAGCTCATCACCCAAACGGGATTGACATCGATGTGGAACATGAGTATTGTATCGCAAGCGATATATATCGGGAGCGATACATGACCGGAGAACCCCGCAAAACCGTCGACCTGTTCGAAGAGCACAATCGCGCAAGCAACGTTCTGCTGCGCGGATACTTGCGGCTCTACATCCTGGAGCAGCTCCACAGACAGCCGGGCACAGGCGCCGAGATGGCCGAGACGCTACACGAGAGCTGCAAGTGGAAGCCATCTCCCGGCACTATCTACCCTCTCCTCCGCCGTCTGGAGCGGGAGGGGTTGGTTGAGAGCCGATGGGACACTTCGAGCAAGCCGCAACGGGTCTACAAACTCACTGAGGATGGGGAGGAGGAGAGGGTGCGACTGCGGGAGCAGTTGGAGCCTCAACTCCGGCACACGCTCCGGATGCTGCAAATCCACATCGAGTACCTGTTTGGGGAGGGGCGAGGGTGAAACATAAGTCCATCATCCTTACGGTGGGTGCGCTTTTTCTCCTGGTGGGCGCGGTTTACATCTATCGTTACTGGTACGAAAACGAACACTACGTGCAAACGGAAAATGCCTACGTATCGGGATCACTAGTGCAGGTGGGGAGCCCAACTGGAGGTCGGGTGCTCGCGATTAACGCGGAAATCGGGCAAGAGGTAAATGAAGGGGATGTGCTGGCCAGGGTTGCCGTGCCCGTGGTGTCCGCGGTAGCCGGAAGCAACGCCTCCCTGGCCAGGTACTACGAGGCCGCCAACCTCACATCTGAAGCCACAGCCCCCATTACCGGATTGGTTGTGGCCAAACCTGCCAGCGTAGGGGATACGCTGGCGGCCGGCCAGGCAGTGGTAACCCTTGTGGACCCAGGGGCGTTGTGGGTTGTGGCCAACGTGGAGGAGACCAAAGTGGGGCGAGTGAAGCAAGGCCAGCCGGTAGACGTTCACGTGGATATGCTGGGCAAAACGCTCCAGGGAAAGGTGGAGGCGGTGACCCCCGCGACGGCAGCCCTCTTCTCCTTTCTCCCCGCTCAGAACTCCACGGGCAATTTCACTAAAGTAACACAGGTAGTTCCCGTGAAGATATCCGTGGACTACAGCGGGTATTCTCTCTACCCTGGCACCTCCGTTCGTGTCAGCATCAGGGTTAAGGAGTAGCCGGGGAGATGGCCGAGAATAGGCTGCCATCGCAAGCGACGGCTGTGGACGAGCCGGAAGATCTCGGTAGCCGGAAATGGCTCGTGCTGTTGGTGGTTTCCATCGGTTCGATGATGGGCATGCTCGATAGCACCATCGTCGCCGTGGCCATACCCAACATCGCTAGCTCTTTCGGCACCAACTTCGAGGGGATCAAATGGGTTTCCATCGGCTACCTCCTGACCAACGGCTCCCTGATGCCCATCATGGGCCGGATAGGAGACCTTTTCGGCCTCAAGCGCTCCTACCTTTTCGGCTTCGCCACCTTCGTGATCGGATCGGCCCTCTGCGGGATGGCCTGGAACACCCCCTCGCTGGTGCTATTCCGAGTGATCCAGGCTGTAGGTGCTTCCAATATGTATCCGATCGCCCTATCTATAGTGAACAACAGCTTCCCGAGCAGCCAGAAAGGCCAGGCTCTCGGTCTCTACAGCTCGGCTGGGATCTCGGCGGTTATGTTCGGCCCTGTGCTCGGGGGGGTGCTTGTAGATAACTTCGGATGGCGCTCGATCTTCTACGTCAACGTACCTATCGGGCTGCTGGCGATCTTCTTAGCCCTGCTGGTCGTGCCGAGGGACAGGGCCAGGGGCGAAGGCAGCTTTGACTACGTGGGGGCGATAGTGCTGGCAAGCAGCATAAGCTTCCTGCTGTTCGGCATCAACGAAGGACCCGAAGCGGGTTGGGGTTCCCTGCTGATCTTCGGCTGCTTCTGGTTGGCGGCTTTCCTGATGTTCGTTTTCATCGTGCACCAGACCAGCACAGCCCAGCCGCTGATCCCATCGCTCCTGTTCAGGCGCCGTAACTACCTCACGGTGTTGGGGACCAATCTGATGATGCTTTCAGTGGAGACTGGGGCCACTTTCCTTCTCCCCTTCTTCATGGGCAACATCCTCGGTTACGGCCCCACCAAGCGGGGTTTGATGATGCTGCCGACGGCATTCGGCATCATGTGCACGGCCCCAATCGGGGGGAAGCTGGCCGATAAGCTCGGACCCAAGCTCCCCGCCTTTCTCGGAATCGCCATCGCGGGCTACGGGACCTACGGCTTCACCTTTCTGAACTCGTCCTCAGGGGTTATGGACCTGGTGCGCCCGATGTTCATATCGGGCCTGGGGGTCGGGCTGCTGATGGCGCCCATGACCAGCGCAGCTCTCGCCAGGGTGCCGGTGGAGATGAGCGGCGTAGCCTCGGGTATCCTGAGCCTCGCGCGCAATCTGGGAGGGCCGATTGGGCTCTCGGTGATGACCGTTGTGGACAGCCAGCGCATGGCCTTCCACAGCGCCAACCTGGTCCAGACGGTCAACCAGTTCTCACCCACCGCAGTGACTACGATCAACGCGCTGCAGGCCCAGATGGCCCGAGCGGGATTGATGCCGGACCAGGTAAGGATAGCGGTGAACGGCTTTCTGGAGGGCCGCATCGCAGAGCAGGCCTTCGTTATGGCATTCAACGATACCTTCCTGATCACTGCGATAGTGCTGTGGCTTGGGCTGCTGCCGGGGCTGACCCTAAAAAACGAGCGCGCCGACAAGCGAGCCCGCGGCGGGATGCCGGCGATGTAGTGGTAACATGCAATACACTGTAGAAGCACTCAACTTAACGAAAAAGTTCGGCGACTTCACGGCAGTGGATGGCGTCTCCTTCCAGGTAGGCCGGGGAGAGATCTTCGCCTTCCTCGGCCCCAACGGCTGCGGAAAGACCACAACCATCCGGATGCTGTGCGGAATCATCACCCCCACATCCGGCACGGGAAAGGTTGCGGGATTCGATATCCGCGAGGAGAGCGATCGGGTGAAGGAGCATATCGGCTACATGTCCCAGCGCTTCTCTCTCTACGAGGAGCTTACGGCTCGTGAGAATCTGGAGTTTTACGCGGGCGTGTATCAGGTGCCGCAGGGGAAGCAGCGCTCCCGGATAGACGAGCTGATCGCCATGGCGGGGCTGGAGGGGCGGGGCGACGAGCTCGCGGCTAACCTTTCCGGCGGATGGCGGCAGCGGCTGGCCCTGGCCTGCTCGATAGTCCACAGCCCGCCGATTCTGTTCCTGGACGAGCCCACCGCAGGCGTGGACCCCGTGTCGCGGCGCCGCGTCTGGGATATGATCTACGATCTCTCTGATGGCGGGGTTACGGTCTTCGTGACCACCCACTACATGGACGAGGCCGAGCACGCCCATAGGGTGAGCCTGATGCTGGCGGGCAAGCTGGTCGCCTGCGAGAGCCCGGAGTCGCTCAAGGCAGCCGGTGTTCCCGGCTCCTTGCTGGAGGTGGAGTGCGAGCCGGTGGTGCCGGCTCTGGATCTGCTCCCTACGGTTGATGGTGTGAAAGAGGTGGCAGTCTACGGCAGTATGCTTCACCTGGTGGTGGAGCCCTCGGATGACCGGCCGGCCCTGGTGCGGGAGTCCCTCGAGCGCCACGGGCTGGTGGTTCGCAAGGTCGAGGCGATACGCCCGTCTTTGGAGGACGTTTTCATCAGCGTGCTGAGTAGATAGCTTTTAGCTATCAGCCGTCAGCTTTCAGCCTTCAGGGCGAGAGAGCGAGTAGCGAAAAGCGAGTGGCGAGGTGTCATGCTGAACGGAATGAAGCATCTCCATGTAGGTAGGGAGGGATCGTGGAGATTCCTCGCTCGACACCCAGAATGACAGCGTAGGGGCTTAGAATGACAGGATGAAGGTTTGAAGGTTCCAGATGTCAGGATAGGTAAAAAGCTGAAACTAGGGGCGTTGATAATTGGCAATGTGTTATTAAGATAGTAGAGGATGCATAATCGCCTGTTTTGATAGAGAAAGCTGATAGCTGACTGCTGAAAGCTGATTGCTAAAAAAAGCAGACAGCTTTGTGTCGGGAGGACGAGGATGGAATTCAGGGCTTTGGCACGGGGCGTCAAAGTGGTGAATCCGGCTGAGCGTTTCGGGAAGATGCTGAGCAGCCGCATCCCAAGGAAGCTGGCGGAGCGCATCCCCCCTTCGGTATCCAAGCGGTGGTGGCTGGGCGCCGGGGGATTGGCTGTAGCGCTCGCTATAGCGGGATTACTGGCTCTAGGTGGCAGAGGGATGGAGCCTTCGGCCGCCGCCGCTCAGGCTCCTGGCGGGTCGGCGGTGAAAACGGTGGTTGCCGAAGAGGGGAAGATCGCGGCCAACCTCTCTTACACGGGGGACGTGAATGCCGTCTCCAGCGTCAACGTGCTCCCCAAGAGCACAGGGCGGATAGAGAAGCTTGCAGTGGATGTGGGCAGCAGGGTAAAGAGGGGTGACGTGCTAGCGGAGCTGGATTCGGCCACCTTGCAGGCTCAGCTCAGCCAGGCTAAGGCCAATCTGGCGGCGGCGAGGGCCAAGCTGGCCAGCATGGAGTCGGGGTCGCGGGAAGAGCAGATAGCCCAGGCAAAGGCCAACGTAGATGCGGCTCGAGCCAAGTTAGCTTCGCTGCAAACCGGCAGGCAGGAGCAGATCGCCACGGCGGAGGCCGCGCTGGAGGAGGCTAGAGCCAGGGCGGAGACCGTCAAGAAGGGGGCCAAGGAGACGGAGATCCAGCAGGCCCAGGCAGCCGTAGACCAGGCGAAAGCCGCTCTGGAGCAGGTCAAGCAGTGGCCAACTCAGACGGAGTGGGGGCAGGCGTTGGCTGCTCTGGACACAGCCCGAGCCAACATGAAGGCAGCGGAGGAGAGGCTGGCAGATGTGCAAGCCGGTCCCAAGCCAGCAGACATCATGGCGGCCGAGGCTGCTGTGGAGGCTGCCAGGGCTGCGCTTTACGCTGCAGACGATAGGAAGGATTTCGCAGCAGACAACAACGACATCACGAAGCTGGCGACTACCGGCGTTACGAGCGCGGGACAGGCTGAGCGGAGCGCCGATGCTGCGTACAAGAACTACGAGGCGGCCGTCAAGAAGCTGGAGCTGCTGAAGAGCTACCCCTTGCCAGCGGATCTGGCGGCTGCTCAGGCGGCCTACGATTCAGCAAAGGCGTCTTACGAGGCAGCCTGGCACAGAGTGGACCAGATGAAGCGCGGCCCGACGCAGGAGGATCTTCAGAAGGCTGAGGCCAACCTCGCAGCCGCGGAGGCGCGGTTGAAGCAGTTGAAGGACGGGCCGACCGAGGAAGATATCAAGATAGCCGATGCCGCGGTGATCCGGGCGGAGCAGGCGTTGGAGATGGCGAAGAGACCTGCAAGGGCAGAGGATATCGCTCAGGCGCAGAGCGCCCTGGTGGTGGCTGAGCAGCAATATGAGATTGCGATGAACCCATACACGGAGCACGATATGGAGATGGCAGGAGCCTCGGTGCAGCAGGCCCAGGCGGCGGTGGAGATGGCCGAGATAGCGCTTGCTGAGACGCAGGTGATCAGCCCGATCGACGGGGTGGTTTCGGAGAGGTTCCTATCGGTTGGGGCGTTGGTCAGCCCTCAAACACCGATAGTCAGCGTGATCTCGAGTGAGGTCGAACTCGTGCTGGGGGTGGATGAGAGCCAGATAGGGCAGGTCAGCGAGGGGCAGAGCGCGGAGATCACCGTGGCGGCCTATCCGGGGACGGTGTTCCCGGCAAGGGTGGCGGTGATAGGCCCATCTGCGGATCCCAGAAGCCGGACCTTTACCGTTAAGGTAAGGCCTGACGATCACGGCGGCAAGCTCAGGGCGGGGATGTTCGCACAGGTCACCATCTTGACCCAGGAAAAGGAGAACGCGGTGCTGGTGCCCAAAGATGCGGTGGTCACACGCTCCGGGCAGAGCGTGCTGTTCGTGGTGAAGGAGGATGTCGTGGAGCAGCGAGTCGTCCAGCTTGGGCTGCGGCAGGACGGGATGGTGGAGATCGCCAACGGGCTCCAGGCAGGCGAGGAGGTGGTCGTCTCCGGCCACAACGACCTCCAGAATGGAGATAAGATCAGGAGGACGTAGAACCTGCTCTTGTCGATCTAACCGGGCGGCATCTGGTGGTCGCGCTGGAGGATAGCCAGGCCGGTAAAGGCGACTAGTGCGAACCCTAGCCCTATCATCATCCCATGTGGAGGGAATGCGGCCAGCATAGCCCCTCCCAGCAGGGGGCCGAGCAGGCTGCCTATCGTGTAGATCATGGCCATGGTTGTGATGGCGCTGGTAAGCTGCTCGCCCCTAAAATATTGGCCAACCAGTATACTGGCGATCATGTAGAGCCCTGACACCGCGCCTCCCCACAAGAACAGAAGAGGCCACACGACCGCTGTCGTCCCGATGGTGAATGGCAGCAGCAAGGCACCTGCGAGGGCTGCCATCCCGCAGCCCAACTGGAGCAGTTGACGGTCAAAACGGTCGGAAAGCCACCCGAGCGGCAATAATAGCAGCGAGCTGCCTGCAGATATCGCCGTCAGCATCACCACCGTCGTCGCCTGGTCGAGCCCGAGTTCGAGGCCGTAGAGCGGCAGGAGCGCGAAAGCGGTGCTGTCTACGAAACCGCTTACCAAAGCGCCGGCAGTGGCCGTCGGCAACAGCAGTACCGGGGCCAGGTCTAGACGCCATACGCCGCTCCCATCCAGGGAGGGAACCGTCCCGGCACCGGCGATCGTCGGCGCGATGGCAATCACTAGCAAGGAGGCGGCAATCAGGAATGGTAGTGCCCCTTCGACCCCAATGAGTCCAAGCAGGAGCGGTCCTAAGGCGGCGGTGCCTCCCCAGGTGGTCTCGGAAAGTGCCAGTATGCGGCCGCGAGTCCGCTCCGAAACGACGGTGTTTATCCAGGTGTCCGCGCCGATCCACTGGAAAGCCCACCCGAACCCCAGGATCAGGTTCAAGAGAAACCATCCTGGCATGGTGTCGAACAGTGGGAACAGCAGCAGCGCCAGCGCAGTTAACCCCAGACCTAGAGCATAGGCCTTGATCGCGCCGAGCGCAGCGACGAATCGGGGCATGAATGGCCCGCCTACCACCAGGGCAACCCAGGGCAGCGCCGCGTAGAGCCCGATGACCATGACATCGATCCCGCGCTGCTCCAGTGCCAACGGTATCAGGGGAACCGTCATACCGTCGCTGATCCCGGCGATCATACCCGATATCATGATCGCCGCAAGGCTGCGTTCGCGGCGCCCTAGCACCGTTCCACCAGCGCAGTCAACACCAACGGAGTCACATCTTCTTTCGCCGGATCTGGATGTTCTTTAGTTTACGATTCTACTATGGCTAGAAGCTTTTACCACCCTTCGAGAAGTGGATAATTGGACACTCAGGGTTGTACGATGTCCGATTTCCGCAATCCCGCATACACTACCGTACAACGTCTGGCGGGGCTTGCGGGTGTTCTGTCACTCCCTCATCTTCGAGGCTTCGGCGACGTTGAGCTGCGCGACCTGCCGCAAGGCCGGCCATTGCGCAACGAGCAATACCACCGAGACCCCGAAGACGGATGCGATGACGGTGCGGGGCTGTAGCCAGAAAGGCATGCTGAAGAGGTCGCTGGAGAACAGCAGCAGTAACCCCCACAAGCTTGCCACGGATAGAGGCAAACCGATCCCCAATCCCACCAGAGCAATCAGGCCGTTTTCAACCGTTATCAGTCGGGCTATACCGCTCATCGGAACACCGAGTGCTCGCATGGTGGCCAGCTCTCGCTGCCTCTCCAGGACGCTGAGCGTAGCCGTGTTGAACAGTATGGCAGAGGCCAGCACGACGCCGAAAACAAACATTAATCCGAAAAAGAGATAGCCTAGCCCCATGAGATCTTCGATCTGCCTTTTCATCATTCGCAGGTCGGTGACCTGGGCCACTCCCTCCAGATCTTCCAGGTCGGAGCGCACATCCTTTGCTCGCTCGGGGTCCACGGTTAAGAGAACTGTGGTAGCTTTGCCCGCCATTCCAAAGGCCTCTGCCGCCTCCTCCGCAGTGAAGACGATGGAGTTACCCATCAGGGCGTCGCTCAGGGCGCCGATGGTCACCGTGGTATCCGAACCCCTGGGCAACTGCTTCACCTTTACCCTATCCCCCTCCTTCACGCCGAGTTCATTGGCTACGGACCGGGCGAGGAGCACGCGGCCATGGCTAGGCTGTAGCGGTACACCACTGGAATCCAGGATCTTCAGGAGCCGGCTTGGGCTGGGCAATCCCTGGAGAACTGTGTCGTAGGAGCGGCCGGTTTGCGGGTTTGTTACCTGTACCGGCAGGGAGAGGATGGTTTCGACCTCCCGGACCCCGCGCAACCGCTGGACGCTGTAGCTCAACTGCTTCGCCGAGCGAAGCGTGTAGAAATCGGCTCTCAGGTCGTAGAGCTGGGATTCGTCGAAGGCGAGAGCAAGGCCTCGTTCGACGGAATCGAACAACCCAGCCGTGGTTACGATCAACATCACGGCGGCGGCTACTCCTGCAGCAGTGCCTAGAGAGCGAAGGGGGTGCCGCCCGATATCTCGAAGCGGCAGCCGCAGCCACAGGGGTAGCTCTCGAGTCCAACCGCTACCAAGCTGCAGGCTGGGGACACGCTGGGGAAGAAAGACTCTCATCGCTTGGGCGGGCTCGAGCCCGGCAGCGCGCCTCGCGGGAAGAAAAGCTGCTGCCAGGGGGACGAGCAGGCCGGTCAGGAAGCCCGAGGCAACGACGGCGTAATCCACATGTGTTGTCACGAACGGTATGTACAGCTCTGCGGCATATGCCACAGTCATTTCGTTACCCATCAGGATACCCGCTACGCTTCCCAGTGCCGCACCGAGAAAACCGATAAGCAGGCCGTAACTGATGTAATGCTTCATCACTGCCTGGCGACTCAGCCCCAGAGCTAGCATCGTGCCGATAATCGGTCGCTCCTGGTCCACCTGCCGGTTCATGAGCGCTGCGACGATGAAGCCTGCCACCGTTAAGAAGAAAAAGGGGAAAGCCACGGCCATCTCCTGGAATCCGTCCACGTCCATCTGCAGCAACTCGATGCCCACCAGTTGTTCCCTGGGGGTGGTGGTCACCACATTCTGCTTGCCCAATAACCCCTCCACCCTGCGCTCTATCTGCTCGGCGTCGGCCCCAGGCTTTAGGTTGTAGATCAGCCTGTTACTCATATCGGCATCCGACGCCAACTGCAGGGTATAAAGCTGCGCTTCCGCCAGATCACTGGGGCTCTCTTGAAAAGCCTGGAGTGCGGCGCGACCTAGATCGGCGAGTGTCTGGCGAGGGACGAAGAGCACTCCAAACTCAGACGACGAAGGCATAACATCCTGGCGGCTGCGGGCAACCCAGAGATATTCGGCGTTAACGCCCACGCCCACGATCTTGAGCGTTTCCTTGCCCGCCGGGGTCTCGACCTGAACTTCGTCACCTGAGCGGATGTGGTGGTAGTCGGCGAAATGGTGCTCAACAATCACCTCTCCTTGACGTCTCGGGTAGCGGCCGTCGACCATTATTATCTGATTTATCGGCGGTTGTTCGCGGAGAGGTATGCTGATGAGGCGGATCACCGGTTTCACCTCGCACGCGTTGCCCTCTCGATCCCTCCCCTTGGGGACGATCCCCGGTAGGTCGACGATCAACTGCACCTCAGCAGCTTCAACTCCCGGCAATCTTCTGACCTGGCGAGCCTGGTTATCCGATACCTTCGTCACTTCCACAGTTACGTCGGCCAGTTTCGTGCGGACCTGAACGTCGCGATAGCTGTCGCGGAGATTCTGATAGGCCAGATAGGAGGAGATGAAGAGCGCCGTACCCAGAAAGATGATGAAAATGACCGCTGAAACCTGCCATCGTTGCCGCCACAGGTCACGTAGCAATTTCTTGCGTAACATCGCCCCTCCCTACCAGACTAATTCGGCAGCTCGGCGAGGATTGGGCTGTAACTCGTCGGCCACTACCCGACCATCCTTGAGCCGGATCTGCCGGGTAGCCATCGCGGCCAGGGCGCTGTTGTGGGTGACAATCAGGACCGACCGCTGCCCGTCCTGGACCAGCTTTTCCAGGAGGCCGAGCACCTCCTTGCCGGTCTCGAAATCCAGGGCCCCCGTAGGTTCGTCGCAGAGTAGCAACGGTGGGTCTTTCACCAGCGCCCTAGCGATGGCTACCCGTTGCTGCTCGCCCCCCGAAAGCTGAGCTGGGAAGTGTTCTGCCCTATTGGCTATACCAACGGCCTTCAACACCTCTTCGATGCGCTCCTCTTGCCGGGTCATCTCTGCCGCGAAGCGGACGTTCTCGTAAACGGTCAGGCTGGGGATCAGGTTGTAAAACTGGAAAACAAAGCCGACCATGTGTCGCCGGTAGTCGGCCAATTGGTCTGGAGTGAGGATGCCGAGATCGTATCCGTTTGCGAGAACTCGCCCGGCGGAGGGCTGGTCCAATCCACCGATCAGGTTGAGCAGCGTCGACTTGCCCGACCCGCTCGGACCCAGGATGACCACCAACTCTCCTCGGTCGATGGTCAGATCGGTGGGTTTCAGCGCTACGGTCTTAACGTCGTTTCCGTAAACCTTCTCCGCACCTTCCAACCTGATTAAGGGGGGCATGGTATCTTCTCCTGGTGTCATTATGGTTGGTGGCGATGATATCGTCTTTACTTCTTTAGTACCAGTCTGCCTATTGCCCGGTTGGTTCAACCCAATGTAGACTGGTTACGCACAGATTATCGCCATTGGAGCTGTCAAGCGCCATACACACAACATCTACAGTAAGCTTGAAGTGCAGAGCCGCTCTCAGGCTATCGCAAAGGCCCTGGAGTTGGGCCTGATAGGAGCCTGATCCTCTTTTGAATCAACTGAATCAACCTCAATGTATCCCAAGATACATGACAACCAACTACTTGGTCGGTTAGACTCTTCTGATTGGGTGAACTAGAAGGGCCCACGTTCTCAGTCCGCGATCCGACACGAAGGAGGTACCGAAGATGGCTGATAATGATCCGGGGAACGACGGAATCGACGACGTCTCCGCCCTGGACCATCTTCACGATAACCTAAGCAAAGGCCCACAGAAGATGTGGCTTTCTGACCTCTCCATCCGCCAGCCTGTCTTCATAATGATGATGGTGGCGGCTGTCATATTGGTTGGTTGGCTGTCATACAGTCGAATGGCCGTAGACCTGATGCCTGATACTACCTTGCCCATCGTGGCGGTGAGCACGGTGTATCCGGGCGCGGACCCCAAGACGATCGAACGGTCGGTGACCAAGCCGATCGAGGATGCCATGGCCTCGCTGAACGGGGTGGAAAAGATCCGATCCACCTCATCAGACAGTGTATCCACGGTGATTGTGGAATTTGACATGGACATGGATGGCGATGCGGCGGCCGACGATGTTCGGGACCGGATAGGCCTGATCCGCAACAGCCTGCCAGCCGACATCCAGGAGCCGGTCATCGGGAAGATGGACATGACAGCCCTTCCCATCGGTGTTTTCGCCATATCTGACAAGACAGGCCGCTTGAATGGGGAGCAGTTGCGTACCCTGGCAGACGACGTGGTCAAGACGAGGATGGAACGGCTGGATGGAATAGCCCTCGTGGAGATCTACGGTGGACTGGTGAAGGAGGTCCACGTCGAGCTGTCTCTGGCTCAGCTTCAAGCGTTCACTGTGTCTCCACAACAGGTGATTCAGGCGATTCGGGGCGAGAACCTGGACCTGCCAGCCGGCCGGATTTACGAGGCCGGCAACGAGGAGCTTCTGAGAACAGCCGGCCAGGTAACGTCTCTGGAAGAGCTTGGAGAAATCCCGGTGCCCACCCTACAGGGGAGCACGGTCAAGCTGAAGGAGTTAGCCTCTATTTCCAAAGGCCACGCCGATGTGCGTCATCTTACCCGTTTGGACGGCCAGGATAGTGTAGTGGCAGTGCTATACAAGCAATCGGGCTCCAACACCGTGAAGGTGGCCGAATCTGCCAAAGCCGAGATGGCGAAGCTGCAGGGCGAGTATCCTGATCTGAATTTTGGCTTCGTCTACGACGGTTCGACCTTCACCCGAGATGCGTTACGTGACGTCCAGACCGCTTTGCTGCTAGGCGGCCTCCTGGCGGCACTCGTGGTGCTGCTGTTCTTCCGCGACCTGCGCAACACCTTGGTTACCATCGCAGGGCTGCCGGTGGTGGTGCTGGGCACCTTCGCTGTGCTACACGCCCTGGGGATCTCGCTCAACATGATCTCCATGATGGCCCTCTCCATGTCTATCGGCATGCTGATCGACGACGCCATCGTGGTCCGGGAGAACATATTCCGACACATGGAGCGGGGGGAGGAGCCCAAAGTAGCGGCCGGAAGGGGGACGGCGGAGATAGCGCTGGCAGTACTAGCGGTCACATCCACTATCGTAGCCGTCTTCCTGCCTATCGCCTTCACCGGCGGGATGATGGGGGTCTACCTCCGAGATTTCGGCGTCACCATAGCTACGGCAGTGTTGATCTCGTTGGTGGAGGCCTTCACCCTCGCCCCGATGCTGTCCGCCTACTTATTCAAGAAGAAGGCAGTGGGTAGTAGGCAACAGGCAACAGGAGGCGCGGAGACACGGAGACGCGGAGACGGACCCCACCCCCTACCCCTCCCCCACAGGGAGAGGGGAGATACCCAGAACCCAGAACCCAGAACCCAGCACTCAGAACAGCACTCAAAACAGGATGCAGGACTCAGCACTCAGCACTCTACACTCGGCACCATCTACACCATCTACCGTGGATTCCTAAGCTGGTCTCTCAGCCACAGGAAGGTGGTGGTGGGGGTGGGTGTCCTGTCCTTGCTGGGCAGCCTGGCCATGGTCCCACTGATGAATCAGGCATTCATGCAGGCGGTAGACCAGGGCGAGTTTTCCGTAATGATGGAGCTTAGACCGGGGGCTCGGCTCGAGGAGTCCGACGAGGTAGCTCGGACGGTGGAGGAGCTGCTGAGGAACGATCCGATGGTGAGCCACATTTTCACCACTGTTGGCTCTTCGGGACAGGCGGTCAACTCCGCCTCGGTGGGCGTCATCCTCAAGTCTCGGGGACATACCGACCAGATGATTACTAAAGTGCGAGATGCGTTGAACGGCAAACTGATCGGCACCAAGGTTACCTTCAACAAGGAGACCGCGGCGGCGGGTGCTCTTGGTTCGGCCATGACCGCTCTGATGAGCCAACCAATCCAGTTTAAGGTGCAGGGCAACGACATCGACCAACTGGACAAGGTATCGATCGAAGTGATGGAGCGCCTGTCGAAGGTGTCGGGTGTCGTGGATATCGATCGCTCCATCCGGCCCGGCCGGCCGGGCCGCATCATCGTTCTCAACCGCGCCCGAGCGACCGACCTGGGAGTGTCCACGGCGCAGGTGGGCACCACCATAAGAACACTGGTCAACGGTGAGCAGGCCGGTAGCTATATGGCAGAAGAAGAGGACATGGACATTATGGTCCGGCTGGCCGAAGAGGACCGCTACCATGCAGAGAACATCCTTAAGCTGCCCATTGCTTCCACTAGGGGCAGCTTGATGCCTCTTTCGGCGGTCGCCAGCCTGGCGCCCTCATCGGAGCCCCATCAGATCGAGCGGGAGAACCGGATGCGGCAGGTGATCGTGGGGGCCAACTACCAGGGTAACGACATCGGCCCGATCTTGGCGGAAGCCCAGGAGGCCGTGGCCGCGATGCAGTTGCCTGAGGGGGTAATGGTCAAGATCGGTGGCGATACTGAGTACATGGATGAGGCTTTCGGCTCTCTGTCATTGGCCCTGGTGCTATCGGTGCTGTTCATGTACATGATCCTGGCCTCTCAGTTCGGGAGCCTTGTGCACCCCTTCACCATCATGCTTGCGCTGCCATTCTCGATCATCGGGGCGCTGCTTGCGCTGCTGATAAGTAGGATTAGCCTCGACGCAATGGCGATGATCGGGATGCTGTTGCTGATGGGGCTCGTGACAAAGAACTCCATCCTGCTGGTCGAGTTCATAAACCAGCTAAAAAGGCGGGGTATGAGCACCCGTGATGCGATCCTGCAGGCAGGGCCGATACGGTTGCGACCCATCCTGATGACTACATTTGCAATGATCTTCGGCATGATGCCCGTAGCCGTGGGATTTGGAGCGGGGTCGGAGCTGCGTCAACCGATGGGCGTGACCGTAGTGGGTGGTGTGATCACATCCACTATCCTGACGCTGATAGTGGTGCCGGTTGCCTACTCGCTGATAGACGATACCGGAGGATGGATCCGGCGGCGTCTTCGGCGCACGCCGAAGACTGTAGAGCCTACTGGGGTAAAAGTAGGTGAGGAAGCAAGAATATAGAAACTATCTCACATAGCGGCTGGAGGTTACGAGACGTGAGATCGCAACTGTTGAATATAGGAAAACAGGCAATGGGGAGAAGGGTGTCAGTGTTGGCAGCGTTGGCGGTGGTGGCGCTGCTACTGTTAGCAGTGCCGCTGAGCATCGCCGCAATGTCGAAAGATGAAAACCCCGGGGAAGCTACTCCTCAGGGGGCAACTGCGATAGCGATCAAGGTAGCGCCTGTGGCGGAGGGGTCGATAGCGAGTCACCTTAGCTACAGTGGGGATGTGAAGGCAGTCACTCAGGTAGCTGTGGTGCCGAAGGGTAGTGGTCGGATAGAGGAGATACTAGTAGAGGTAGGGAGTCGAGTAAAGAAGGGAGATGTGCTTGCGAAGCTGGATGCCGAGAGTCTGCAGGCGCAGGTAGCGCAGGCGAGAGCGGCGTTAGCGGCAGCGGAGGCTCGGTATGCGAGCATGGAGAGGGGGCCGAGGTCGGAGCAGGTAGGGCAGGCTGCAGCGGCGTTGGAGCAGGCGCAAGCCAGGCGAGATGCGGTGGTGAAGGGGGCTAGGGAGAGTGATCTAGCGGCGGCACAGAGTGCGGTAGAGCAGGCTAGAGCAGGGTTAGCGAACGCGCAGGCTGCGTATGAGCGTGTGAAGAAAGGGGCAACGCAGGCGGAGCTAGCAGCGGCGAAGGCAGCGGTGGACCAGAGTGAGCTTGCGATCAAGGCAGCGCAGGCGAACCTAGATGATCTAAAGGCAGGGCCTAAGGACCATGAGCTGTGGGCGGCGCAGCAGGCGGTAGAGCAGGCGAGGGCGGCGCTTGATGCAGCGAACGACCAGGTACAGATTTGGAAGGGTGAGAGCACTGACGCAGAGAAGAGGATGAGTGGAGCGACGAGTGCGAGCCAGGCAGAGACTGGGAGGCAGGCGGCGCAGACGGCGTTGGACAGTGCGGTGGCGAGGCTGAACTATCTGAAGGGTAGGCCGTATCCTCACGAGTTGCAGGCGGCGGAGACAGCGTTGTACACCGCGTTGGCTAACTATGAGAGTTCGAAGGCGAGGCTGGAGCAGTTGCAGCGAGGGGCAACAGAGGAGGATATTCAGCAGGCGGAGTCGGCGGTGAAGACAGCGGAGGCGGTGTTGGTGGGAGCGGAGGCTCGGCTGAAGGCTCTTGAGGAAGGTGCGACAGAAGAGGAGAAGCGTCAGGCGGAGGCAGCGGTAGCGCAGGCGAGCCAAGCGTACCAGATGGCAGTGAAGCCGTATTTGGATGAGGATTTGGCGCAGGGTAGGGCATCGGTAGAGCAGGCGAGGGCTGCGCTGGAGTTGGCGGAGCTAGCGCTTAAGGAGAGTGAAGTAAGGAGTCCGATAGACGGAGTGGTTGCGGAGAAGCATGGGGAGATAGGGGCGTTGGTGAGTCCGGCGACTCCGATAGTGACGATAGTGAGCGAAGGGGTAGAGATAGCCCTTGGAGTAGAGGAGAGCCAGATAGGGCAGATAGAGGAAGGTCAGAGGGCTGAGATAGAGACGGCGGCGTATCCGGGGGAGCAGATATTAGCGAAGGTAGCGAAGGTATCACCGACAGCGGATGCGAGGACGCGGACATTTCAGGTGAAGGTGAGGCCGGAGATAGATGGAGGTAAGCTTAGGCCTGGAATGTTTGCGCAGGTGAAGATAGTGACAGGTGAGAAGGAGAGAGCGCTGTTGGTACCTAAGGAAGCGGTATTAGTGAGGGATGGGCGTTCGGTTGTGTATGTTGTGAATGGTGATGTAGTGGAGATGAGGGAAGTGGAGCTAGGGCTTTCGCAGAACGGGAGCGTGGAGTTGGTAAGCGGGGTAGTGGCAGGCGAAGAGGTTGTTGTGGCTGGCCAGAACGAGCTCCGCGACGGCGATAAGGTCGAAAAGAAGTAACTCGTAATCGACCAAAACATGGCTCTACTTTACTGGATTTGTTAACGGTTCTGGTGTGTAGATGCAGGCTTCAAGCGGGCGGATGCGTAAGCGCGGAGCTGGTCCAGGAATTCCGGATGCCGCACTGAGGCGCGAACCGGTCCGATGACCTCCTCCGGATTGGCGGCGGGTTTAAGAAGCGTCTTAGCCATCGCCAGTGCGTGAGGAGGGCGCTGCGCCATCTCGCGGGCGAGGTCCAGAGCCGCTAACTCAGGATCGTCGGCAATGAGGTCCACCAATCCCATGTTCAGCGCCTCCTGAGCGTCGACCCTTTTCCCAAGGAAGGCCATCTGCTTCGCTCTGGAGGGGCCGATCAATCGCGCTAACTGCTGGGTACCGAGAACCAGGCCAAAGGATAGACCTGGAAAGGCGAAGATGGCTTTGGGAGCAGCTACGCGGAGGTCGCAGGCAACTGCGATGTCGGCCCCTCCGCCCATGGCCGGGCCTCCAACAGCAGCTACCGTCGGCAGGTGGCAGTCTATCACTTCCCAAATTAGGGTAGCCATCTCCTCGAAGTAGGAAGTGATCTGGTCGTTCTCCAGGCTCAGGACGGCTCGTAGGTCCGCACCGGCGCAGAAAGCCCCACCGGCGGTGCCAGCGATGACGACTGCACGGACCCTCGAATCGTTTTTTATCTGGCGGAGAGCGCCTCGAAAGGCTGCTATCAGCTCCGGGCTCAAGGCATTCCTCTTCTCAGGGGATTGCAACCGTAAGGTAGCCAGCCCCTCCGTTACCTGGATACCAACCAGCGCTCTCTCGGCCATAACCCAAATTACCTCCGCCAATCAATACCTTTTTGGTGCAAGCTGTACGCCAGATTACCAGACAGCAACACGCCCATACTCTGTAGTGCATGGCCCTGTGCCATGCCGTCCCCGTTGACCGGCATTATCTTGGATGGCGTATGTCGACAAGGGCAACAGGGCAGAGCGCCCTATGCTACGAGGACAACAGACGTTGCTGCTCCCAGAGACGTGACGGAAATCCCAATAGGGTATTATGGCTTGCGAGCAGGTGTTGTGCAAGGCTATCATTGATATCGGCAAACAGCAATTATCGAAAAGGTGACCAGATGTCTATCGATCCCGATACCTTTCGGCAAGTAGCCGAGGCCACTGCAGTTGTCCGTGCTCCCAAGCAAGCGCTGGCTACCTTCGGCGTCACCACTATTCCCTACTACCTGGTTACCGAGCCGGTGTATTCGGAGTTGGTGGGGGAGTCGAAGGAAACGGTGGTGCGGCACGGCCGAGTTACTGCCGAGCGGCCGCAGATCGTCACCCCATACTATCTGCTGAGCCTGTTCAGCGGCTTCGAGCATGGGAAGGAGTATGCGCAGTATCTGGCTGAGCACTACGGGCGCAATTCCCCCGGTCTGATGTATTCCTACAAGAACGAGCTCCAGGAAACTACCATCGTCTCTGACCCTCCTCCCACGGTTGCCCAGCGGCTGGTAGATGATCTAGAGAAACAGGGCGAGCGAAAGTCGGCGGTAATCCAGGGGGTAGATTTCCTCTGGGATGTCTCCCTGATGAAGTTTATCTTCGAATTGACGGTTTCATCCCTGGGCAGCAATGTGGCTGAACTGGCCCATAGAGGTATGCTCGGAATGGAGGATGGGCTGCCCAGAGCCGTGCGGGTGCGCCTCGATGCGATGTTCTCTGCTGTAAAACGCGGAGAGCTAAACCCCAGCGATCTGAAGGCTGAGCTGGATCGATGGGGCGTCTTCAGGGAGTATGAAGACCGATTTCTCGACCTCTTCCGCCGAAGGCGATAGACAGCTCGGCGATTGCTCCTACTCCCAGGCTGGTTTCGGCTATCCGTTCGAATCTCGCCTACTGCCAGGCTAGGTTTAGGCACGGTGTATGCTACTTCCTACAGCTAGGCGGCAAATGGGCCGCCCTGTTCACCATGGAAAGGAGCATCATCATGCCAGGAACAATTGGCAAGCAGGATGTTATCTCTCGCGTAGCCCAACACGCCGGCATTCCAAACAAACAGGCTGAGAAGGTTGTCAATGCTTTTCTCGACACGGTGACGGAGTCCATGGAGAGGGGTGAAGAGGTGCGCATCACCGGCTTCGGCACCTTCAAGGTGGTCGAGAGGGCACCTCGCAAAGGGCGACACCCCCGCACAGGCGAGGAGATGCAGATCCCTGGAGGCATGCGTCCGACCTTCAGCGCAGGCAGCAGGCTTGTAGAAGCCACCAAGAAAGCAGGAGAAATGGGCCGCAGGGCCGCCTAGAGTCGATCCGGTAGCCACCGGGATAGTGAGTAGCGAGTGGTAAGTAGCGAGAGTGGACTTACTACTCGCTTTCTTATGTTGACAGCGCGGGGACTTCCCAATAGAATGAGCGGGCACAAAGGATATAACATTATACCTTGATAACGTCTCGGAATAACCGATTGGAGGAAACGCCTCATGCTCGACAGGTCCAGTCCCCTGCCGCTCTACTTCCAACTGCGCACCCTCTTGCTGGAGCAGATCGAGAAGGGCGTTCTCAAGCCTGGCGATATCATCCCAACAGAACGAGAGCTGATAGATAAATACGGTGTTAGCCGCATCACCGTCCGGCAGGCCGTCAACAGCCTGATGGGAGACGGATTGCTTTACCGGCAACGGGGACGTGGTACTTTCGTCCGACGGAATCGCATCGAACAGGAGCTGGCCACCCTTACAGGTTTCTACGAAGAGATGAGGATGAGGGGGCTCAAGCCCGGCACCCGGCTGGTTTCTGCTGAGATGCGGGAGGCAGACTGCATTGTTGCGGCAAAGCTCGGTATAGGTGAGGGGGAGAATGCGCTCAGGGTTGTGAGGGTTCAACTCGCCGATGGAGAGCCGATGGCCCTGGATATCAGCCACTTTCCCTCGGACCTAGGGGAGAAGCTGCTCGAGGAAAACCTGGAGGATGCTATATACACCATTTTGGAGGAGCAGGGTTTCCAGCTCGATTGGGCGGACCAGGCCATCCAATCCACCCTCGCCGACGATTTTACGGCGCAGCATCTGGAAGTGAAAAAGGGCATGCCCGTCCTGCTGGTGGAGCGAACCGTATTCACTGCCGAAGGTCGCTCAGTGGAGTTTACACGGGCGTTCTACCGAGCTGATCGCTATGCTTACCGGATTCGCCTGAAGAGAAAAGGATCGCCCTCCTCCAAAGCTGCGCTAAAGATCTCACAATTCCCCGCGGAAAATTGATCTCGGTCCCTGAATTCTTAGGACATTTGGGGGAACATCATGGCCAAAGGCAACCTGGTAGTTGGACAGTCGGGTGGGCCGACATCGGTTATCAACTGCAGCCTCGTGGGGGTCGTCGAGGAGGCCCGCAGCTATTCCGAGATAGGTGAAGTGCTAGGCCTGGTCAACGGTATCGAGGGCGCTCTTCAAGAAAATCTCCTGGACCTCGGGAGCCAAACGGCCTCCATCCTGGATGGCTTACTCAATACCCCGGCTTCTGCCCTTGGGTCGTGCCGGCGCAAGCTAAGCCCTTCCGATTACGAGCGTGTAGTCGAGGTTTTCCGTGCCCACGACGTGCGCTACTTCCTCTACATCGGCGGGAACGATTCCATGGACACCTCCATGCAGATCGAATCGTTAGCTCGCTCCGCCGGGTACGACCTCACGGTTGTGGGCGTCCCCAAGACTATCGACAACGATCTCGCTCTGACCGACCACTGCCCCGGATACGGCAGCGTCGCCCGCTGGGTTGCCCAGACCGTCATGGATATCGGCACCGACCTTCTCTCGATGCGCACCTTCATGAAGGTATACGTACTGGAGGTGATGGGGCGAAACGCAGGTTGGATCACCGCAGCGGCCTCCCTGGCCAACCAGCCTGGCTCGGAGTTCCCCCTGGTGATATGCCTCCCGGAGCAACCTTTCCAATCCGACAGCTTCCTCGAAAGGGTATCGGAGGTGCAGCGAGAGTATGGTTGCGCCCTGGTGGTAGCCTCTGAGGGGCTCCGTAATCCCGATGGCAAGCTGCTGACGAGCCTTGCCCAGCCGGGAACGGTGGATTCCTTCGGCCACCCGGTGCCAGCCGGTGCCGGAGACTATCTTGCCGGGCTGATCCGAGCCGAGTTGAAATTGCCCTGTCGTTCGGAGCGCCCAGGCACCGTCCAAAGGGCCGCCATGGCCTGCGTCTCCCCCGTGGACCAGGCGGAGGCTCGCGAGGTCGGCAAAGCCGCCGTTCGGCTGGCGCTGGAGGGTAAGAGTGGCTGCATGGTGACCCTGGAGAGACTGCCTGGAGAGCCTTACCGTTGCACTACCGGCGCGGCCAGGCTGAAGGATGTGGCGAACCGCGAACGTTTGATCCCGCCTGAGTTCATGACACCCGATGGCGTAGCTCCCGCCTTCCGCGCCTACGCGGAGCCGCTCTTAGGAGGGCCGCTGCCCAAGTATACCCGTCTCCAGCCGCTGCCCGTGCCCAAGCTGTGTGGCAAATAATTCACTTCGGCTGTTGGCGCCCGTAACCCTGCCAACTCGATCCAGAGGTTATGTATGGGCCACACTCTAAAGGAACTAACGAGCCTGCCGCCCGAGGATATCGAGAGAGAGGCGGAGGATCATCTGGTCGTCGTGCCCGACGTTCCATCTCTCCACCTCCACTTCGCCGAGGCGATAGCAACCGAACTGGAGGGCAACAACGCCGCCGGGAGACTCACCCGGCTGATCCTTCCACTGGGACCTAAAGACCAGTATCCACTGCTGGCAGAGATATGCAATCGCAGGAAGATTAGCTGGGCCAACGCGCACATATTCTTCATGGACGAGTATCTCGATTGGCAGGGAAGGCCGATCCCCTCAGATCACCCTCTCAGCTTCGCCGGGCAGGCTCGGGAGGCCCTATTCGACCGGTTGGCACCGGGGTTGAGGCTGCCGGAGCGCCAGCTCCACTTCCCTCACCCTTTCCACTTGGATGAGCTTGTGGATGAGATCGATCGGGTGGGCGGAATAGACATCTGCTACGGGGGCATCGGCATCCACTGCCACGTGGCTTTCAACGAACCGCCGATTCACGGACTCTGGCGGGTCAGCGCTGAGGAGTTCAAAGGGAGCATGCCAAGGGTGGTCTTCCTCAACCCGGAAACGGTTGTCATGGGGGCCGCCAGGTGGACGGGTGGTGATGTTGCCGGTTTCCCTCCTATGGCCGTCACCATGGGCATGAAGCAGATCCTGGGGGCGCGGCGAATCCGGCTTTACTGCGATGGCGGGCTTTGGCAGCGAACGGCGCTGCGAGCTGCCCTTTTTCTGGAGCCGACGGTGGAGTATCCCGCAACACTGATCCGCGACCATCCGGACTGGCAGATCGTCGCCGACCGTCTTACAGTAGGATACCAGCAATCATGATCATCGACGCGCACCACCACCTGCTGAATCAAAGGGACTACCTGCCGCGGATGTTGGAGGAGTGCACCAGGCTCGGTATCGACCGTGTGTGTCTGTCGGCCCTGTCTGATTTCACCGGCCTCTTCTCCGACGGGTCCGGCCTACCGGGGGCCGTCACCAACGAAGACGTTCGCCACGCTTTCGAGCTGTACCCGGATAGGATAGTCGGCTTCGCCTATTTCCGATTGGGGAGAGACGACCCCCGCTTGGTAGACGAGCTACATGCACAGGGCTTCAAAGCCCTGAAGCTGCACCGCCCCCTGTCCAACTACGATGATCCCTCCTACTACCCTGTCTACGAGCGAGCTCAGCGATTGGGTATGCCGATCCTGTTCCACACGGGGATGGTGGTGCGGCTCGCGGACGACCACAAGCACAACGTGTCCTCGGCCCGGATGCGGCCTGTATTCCTGGATGGTATCGCCCGCTCCTTTCCGGATCTGGCCATCATCGCCGCTCACCTTGGGCTGCCCTGGTATGAGGAAGCCTCTGAGCTAGCCCGCTTTAACCCCAACGTATACCTGGACCTGACCGGAGGAAAGCAGGGTTGGAGGTCTCACAAGCCGTTGTCTTTCTACAGAAATCTCTTCTTCTGGCCGGGCGCATACGAGAAGATTGTTTTTGGCACCGACGTCCATTATTCTGAAATGGAGTGGGCCCTGGCGGACCATAAGCGCATTTTCGATGGGTTAGGTTTAGACACCGGGATCCAATCAAAAATCTTCGGCGGCACCATGGCAAAATTGCTTGGACTTGGTTAACCAATGGTTGACTACTGCCCCATACTAGTAATACGATGGCTAGAGATATGCGCTGAATCGCTGAATCTTTGTCAATCCAATTAGCTCCGCTATATGTGCATGCCTGTCTTTGTTGGGCATTGCGTGGGCAATGGCTTCCTTGCTGACCACGGTATAGGGGCTTGGATCTGGGGAGTGGTGAAGTGAAGATAAATGTGCGTTTAGCCGGACACTTGAGCACGTATGGGAACGGCAAGGATATCACGGTAGACCTGGAGGGAGGGTCAACGGTATCCGACCTTATTGCAGCCCTGCGGATACCCAGCGGCGAGGTAGGAACTCTATACCTGGACGGAAGGGGCGCGCTCCCCGACGCCGTCCTGCAAGATGGAAGTAAGGTGGAACTATTTCCGCCGATTGCAGGCGGATGCTAGGCAATGTCGGCTAGTATTCTACGAAGAGAGGAAGTGTGCAATGCCTTACGGTTACACAGGTAACATACTAAGAGTCAACCTGACAGATGGTACCTGGTCTGTCGAGAATCCAGGCGAGACCTTCTACAGGCGTTATCTGGGCGGTGGAGCCCTGGCAACCTATTACCTCCTGAAGGAAATGCCGCCCAAGTGCGATCCCCTGAGCCCAGATAACGTGCTGGTCTTTGCGGCAGGCTTGCTTACCGGCGCGCCAGCCTCCGGTATGGTGAGGTACACGGTGGCTGCCAAGTCGCCTCTGACGGACGGTTTTGGCGAGGCTGAGGCAGGAGGTTTCTGGGGCCCTGAGTTAAAGTTCGCAGGCTTCGACGCTATCGTAGTCAAAGGCCGCTCCCCCGAGCCGGTGTATCTCTGGATCCACGACGGCCAGGTTGAGATCCGGTCGGCCAAGCATCTTACCGGCAAGATGTCCGACGAGGCCGAGGACGCAATCAGGCAGGAGCTTGACGATCCTCGCATTAGGATAGCCCAGATGGGGCCGGCGGGTGAAAAGTTCGTCCGATTCGCCAATGTCGTCAACAACCTGAAGCACTTCAACGGACGAACCGGTATGGGTGCCGTGATGGCCTCCAAAAACCTGCGAGCTGTGGCTGTTCGTGGCAAGAACAAGCTGGAGTTCGCCGATCCGGACGGCATAAAACGGCTGGCCAAATGGTTCGTGGCACAGGGCGGGCACGTTCTAACCGAGCTGGGTTCGGCTAACCTGGTCCGTGCGCTCGACGCTGGCGGCATCCTGCCCACCCGGAACTTCCGCTCCGGCTCCTTCGAGGGAGCTGAGGCGATCAGCGGCGAGAAGATGCGGGATACGGTCTTGGTAAAGGGTGAGGGCTGTTTCGCCTGCACCGTCCGCTGCAAACGGGTGGTAGCGGCTGAAAATCCCTACAAGGTCGATCCTAAGTTCGGAGGCCCGGAGTACGAGACCCTGGGGTCTTTCGGTTCCTGCTGCGGCGTCTCCGACTTGGTGGCTGTCTGCCGCGCCAACCAACTCTGCGGCGCCTACGTGGCCGATACCATCTCCACCGGCGTCACCATCGCCTTCGCGATGGAGTGTTACGAGAACGGCCTTCTAACGCTGAAGGACACCGACGGGCTCGACCTCCGCTTCGGCAACGCCGATGCCATGGTGAAGATGGTGGAGAAGATCATGAAGCGCGAGGGGTTGGGCGATCTGCTGGCCGAGGGCTCGATGAGGGCCGCCCGCCAGATCGGCAGGGGTGCGGAGCAGTTCGCGATGCACGTGAAGGGCCAGGAGCTGCCTATGCACGAGCCTCGAGGTAAGGCGATGCAATCTCTATCCTTCGCCGTATCGCCCACAGGGGCCGATCACATCGAAGCCCCTCACGATCCGGTAATCGGCGGACCAGGCCCCACTCTGGATCTCTGTAAGGCTATGGGCATCTACGAGCCGCTGCCGCTGCGGGATCTGAGTGAAAAGAAGACGCACGCATACCACTACCTTCAGAACCACTGGAGCGCTCACAATTCCATGGGCATCTGCAACTTCGTGAACTTCCCCGGCTTCCGCTACTGGACTGCGGACACGATGCTGGACCTGGTCCAGGCCGTTACCGGCTGGGACTACTCGATGTGGGAGTACCTCAAGGCAGGGGAGCGGGCTACGACCATGGCCAGACTGTTCAACGTTCGCGAGGGCTTAACCTCTGAAGACGATGTTCTTCCTGAGCGGCTGTTCAAGCCTTTGGAAGGCGGCGTGCTCAAGGGTATCGGTCTGGACAAGAAAGCGTTCGAAGATGCAAAGCATAACTTCTACGCGATGATGGGTTGGGATAAGGAGACCGGCGTCCCCACCAGGGAGAAGCTGATAGAGCTGGAGATCGCCGACCTGGCTGAGTAGCGACCCCAGAAAAGCCGCTCACCCACATTGATCAACATGGGTGAGCGGCTTTTTTTCTGTGGAGGTGAACCGGCTACAACCAGGACATGGTCTTATTTTTCGACAATTCGAATAATCGAACTTAAGGCCTGCTGCTGCCTGCTCAGCAGCATTCGACACTGGCCGACAGGGTCTGGGAATCCGCCGGACCGCCATGGAGCACCGGCACCTGGATCAACGTCGGCCGGTCCGCTGCCAGCGCTCGCTCGATGGCAGCTCCTATCTCTCGCGGGTTCTCCACTCGAACCCCGATTGCACCGAAGGCTTCGGCTGCGAGGTCGAAGCGAATGGCGCCCAAAGTGCAACCTACCATGTTCTCACTACCGTATTGGACCAACTGGTTCGAGACCGTGATCCCCCAGGCACGATCGTCGGCCACCACTGCGACGAAGGGCAGCTTCTGCCGGACTGCGCTTTCGAGATCGGCTATGTTGAAACCCATCGACCCGTCACCCGAAAGCAGGATGACGGGTCGGGAAGGGTAAGCGATCCTGGCAGCCATTGCCGCTCCAAGGCCATACCCCACAACGCCGCTGGCGCCACAGGTCATCCAGTGCCCGGGGTAGCGGTCGCAGAGCACCATGTGCATCCATTGGCCGATGTTGCCGCCGTCTACCAGAAAGATGGCGTCTCCCTGTACGAACGGCCGTATAGCCTCCACTAACGCCAAACCGTTGGCAGGGGCATCCCACCTGATAGCCGATCCCCTCCATCGCTCTCGGAAGTCCATGTCTCGGTTTCGCGCCTCCTCCAACCAATCTGCGTGTGCGGGCATGGATACCCCCTGGAGTCGGGCTGACAACTGCTCAAGAACCGACCTGGGGTCGCCAAGGATCGCGATGTGCGGATCGGTCGCCTGGCGTAGCCGTAGGGGGTCGATGTCGACCCGGATCACCTTCGCATCGGCTCGCACGGCTGGTGGCTGGAGGAAGCCGAGCCGGTAGTCTACCTGCGCTCCAAGGATCAGGACCAGGTCGGCATCCTGCAGGATATCTGGGCTGCCGGATGCTGAGCCGATAACCCCCATGAATTGAGGAATGGGATTGGGAATGGATCCCCTATCCCAAATGGGCACGACTACGGGGATATCTGCGATCGCAGCAAACTCAGCCAGAGCATCCTCGCCGTGGGCGTAGAAGACCCCATTGCCGGCAACCATCAATGGACGCTCTGCTGCTGCTATTGCTGAAGCGGCCTCCTCGATCAATCTTGAATCGCCAACACATCGCTGCTCCACTATAGCGTTAGTGGCAGCAGAGATTGGTGTGATCAAGTCATTCGATACATCGGCATCCAGCACATCCTCCGGGATGGTGAGATGTACAGGGCCGGGAGTGCCGGCTACAGAGTGAGCCAGGGCCTCGTGGATATAGAAGGGGATCTTCTCGGGCCGATCCACCAACCGGGCGTACTTGGTTACCGGTGCAGCCATGGCCACCTGGTCGACAAAGTCCTGGAACTTGCCACGATCGGTGAGATTGTGATCGCTGCAGCCGGAGATCAGTAGCATCGGGGCGTTGCCCAGATGGGCGTTTACCAGGCCGGATAGGGCGTTGGTATGGCCTCCGCCGCTGCTCACGGCGCAGACACCTACTCGGCAGGTGAAGCGGCCGTAACTCTCCGCCATAAAGGATGCCGTCTGCTCGTTGCGGGTATCCACAACCTTGATTCCAGCCTGGCGAGCCGAGAAAAGCACCGGGTTGATCCCGTTGCCTACCAGGGCAGAGATAAAGGTGACCCCGTGGGCTTTGAGGGCGTGGGCCACTAGATCAGCGCCTATCATGAGCAACCTCCCTCAGGGTAAAGGTAACATCTTCCCCCCTTCCCAAAGGGAGGGAAGGGGGGATTGTAGCGCTACACTCTCGATTACCTACTTTTTAGACGCGGCCTCCACGAATTTGGGATTGGCCCAGGACGCGAATTCAAGGCGGTTCTTGATCCTATTGGTGTCTACAAGATAGTTGACCTGGGTATCGATGCTCACCTTGAAGGTGTCGTCCTGGAACATCTTTAGCTGCTCTTCCGCAGAGTAGTAGTTGGCCGGTTCTAGCATCTCACTTAGCTCTTCGACGGATTGGTTGATGTTGACGGTAGTCTTTAGCCAATCGGCTAATTCCTGGCGCGCCGTCGCCTTTGTCGATTCGTCGTTGAAGTAGGCGTGGGTACGGTTGTACAGCACGTCTATGTATTTGGTGACAGCGTCGGGATTCTCATCGGCAAAGGGTTTGTGAACGGTGTGCAACTCCATCAGCTTGGTCTTGAGGGGCTTGCCCGGTGGGTTGGGCAGATCCTTGCCGGTGATTAGGATCTTGGTGTTATCGGATTTTTCCAGGATCTGCGGGAAGAAGGCGGTGCCAAGAGATGCAAAGTCGCCCTGGTTAGCTATGAAGGCCGTCACGGCATCCACCTGCTCCATGTGGATCAGGGTGATATCCTTTTCCGTGAGACCAACCTTTTCCAGCACCACTGCCAGGAAATAGTGGTTCACCGAGCCCTTAGCTGTTATACCGGTTTTCCCCTTCAGTTCCGTAATGTCCTTGATGTCCTTTCTCGAGATCATAGTGAACAGCTCTGTGGACTCGGCGTGTGTACCTACGAGATAGAGAGGCACAGCCCCAGCCGCAGCCACGCTGATGGGCGGCGTGCTGCCACTCATCCCCATATCAAGCTTTCCCGCTCCCATAGCCTCGAACAGAGGGGCGCCCGTATCGAAGGCGATTAATTCGACATCCAGCCCTGCCTCCTTGAACCAACCCTTCTTCAGGGCTACCCCCGCCAACGCCTGGTGGGGAGCCACCGTCCAACCCACACGCACCTTGGTTAGTTGAGCCGGGGAAGCTTCTTTTGCCGGCTCGGCTTTGGCCGCGGCTGTTGGAGCTGCAGCGGAGGCTTTAGTCGGCTCGGCAGCTTTTGGAGCGGCGGGAGCAGTAGTTGGCGCTGCCGCAGGCTTGGTCGTCGGCGCTGGAGCAGGGGCGGGTCCGCAGGCTACTAACAGGCTCATCGCTAACAGAGAGACCAGTAATGTGACTCCCATTCGGCTGCCGAACGTTCTCATGAAGTATCTCCTTTTTCGACTATGCCTTCACGACGGCTATATACCGAGATTCAGGTGAGAATGAGTAGCCGAGACCTTTTTTTCCGTTCACCTCCTCATAGGTGCACTATGTATTACTTGGCCGCTGCCTTGACGAAATCAGGCTTGGCGTACGATTCGAAGGTGAACGCGCTCTTCAGTTTGTTGGTATCCAGTAGGTACTGAGCCTGTGCGTCGATACTGGCCTTGAACGTTCCGTCCTCGAACAGCTTGATCTGCTCGGAGCAGGTGTAGTATTTCACCGGGTTGAGCATCGCGCTCAGCTCTTCGAGTGTGCCGTTGAAGTTGACTGCAGTCTTCAGCCAGGCCTGCAGCTCCTGGTGAGCTGTCTGTTTAGTGGCCGGATCGTTGAAGTATTTGTGAGTGCGGTTGTACAGAACGTCTACGAATTTGGTCACAGCCTCTGGATTCTGATCGGCAAATGTCTTTGATGCGGTGGTCACTTCGACCATCTTTGTCTTCAGCGCCTTGCCATCCGAGCTACCAAGATCCTTCCCTGTGAAGAGGATCTTAGCATCATCAGATTTGTCCAGGATCTGCGGCCAGAAGGCCGTGCCGATGGATGCGAAGTCGCCCTGGTTTGCTACGAAAGCCGTCACGGCGTCGGCCATCTCCATATGGATCAGGGTGATGTCCTTCTCCGTCATGCCGTACTTCTCGAGCATAAGATCGAGGAAATAGTGGTTTACCGAACCCTTGGCTGTAATCCCCGTCTTGCCCTTCACGTCGGCCGGTTTCTCTATGCTTTTGCGGGAGACGACAGTGAACACGTCGGTGGACTCGCCGTGGGAGCCGACGAAGTAGATGGCCGGCGCCTGAGCGGCGGCTGTACTGATGGTGGGTGTGCTACCGGTTATGCCCATGTCCAGCTTACCCGCGGCCATCGCCTCGAACAACGGGGCGCCGGTGTCGAACGCTGTTAACTCTACATCCAACCCCGCTTCCTTAAACCAACCTTTTTGCAACGCCAAGCCCTGCAGAGACATATGGGGTGCTATGGCCCACCCCACCCGCAGCTTGGTGAGCTGGGCGGGAGCGGCAGCCTTAGTTGGCTCGGCTTTGGTCGCGGCTGTTGGAGCTGCAGCGGAGGCTTTAGTCGGCTCAGCCGCTTTGGGAGCGGCAGCGGTGGACGCGGCTGGCTGCGCAGCCGTCGCGGCAGGGGCAGGGGCAGTACTTCCACAGGCGGCCGCGAGGCATACTACTAGAGATAGGGTCGATAGTATCGCTATGGCGCGTAGATGGGTTACCTTCCTCATGCCGTAACTCCTTTGCTTTCGACTACACGTAATGGAGACGCGAGCAACAAGAGATCCGCGATTTGCCGAGGAACGTCTAGCGCGACCACGTTTTTCTGCTTTCTATCACCTCCCTTATGTAGAGCGCATTGCAGAGCGACTTACCCGTCGGCTTGAGAGACGCCGAATTCATCCTCGAACTGCTCCCAGAGTCTTCGCCGTATAGAGCCGAAGGACTCCGAGACCTTCACATCGACGTTGCGGGGCCGTGGCAGATTGATCTCCAGTATCTCGCGAATGCGCCCCGGCCGTTTGCTCATAACCGCCACCCGGTCGGCCAAGAAGATGGCCTCGTCCAGGTCATGGGTGACGAACACCACCGTTTTCCGCTCTTTGCTCCACAGATCCAGCAGCTCCGCCTGCATTCGTGTCTTAGTGAAGAGATCCAGCGACCCGAAGGGCTCGTCCATCAGCAAAACCTTGGGGTTGTAAGCGTAGGTGCGGGCGATGTCCACCCGCTTGCGCATGCCCCCCGATAGCTCCTTGGGATAGGCTTTCTCAAAGCCGGTCAGCCCAACCAGTTGTATGTATTTATGCACGATGCTCTGGCGATCGCTTCGGGGCACCCCGTGCAGCTTCAGCGGATACTCGACATTCTGCTCCACCGTCAGCCATGGAAAGGTCGCATCTCGCTGGAAGACCATTCCCTTGTTGGCATCGGGTCCCATGCTGGGCTGCCCGTCCAGCAATACTATCCCGTCTGTTGGAACCACCAGGCCGGCGACGATTCGCAGTAACGTGGTCTTGCCGCACCCGCTGGGGCCAAGCAGGCAGAGGAACTCGCTGTCGTAGACCTCAAGGGAGACATCCTGCAGGGCCATGGTGCCTTCCTCGTCCCCCTTTTCGAATATGTGAGTGATGTGCTGGCATTCGATTTTGGTCTGAGGATTATCCATCGCCATCGCTTACCCCTCCCGGCGTTCCATCCAGCAAGTCAGCCGGATGTTGACATAGCGTAGGGCTCTATCCATGAGAAAGGCCAGGAGGCCGATGCAGATGATCCCCACGATTATTGAGTCTGTTCGGATAAACCGGCGGGCATTGGTCATCATGAATCCCAAGCCTCGCTGCGCAGCGATCAGCTCTGCGGCTACCAGGATCGCCCACGCAGTGCCTAATGCGACCCTCATACCCGTCAGGATGTATGGCAGGGCGGAGGGTATGGCCACGGTGAAGAAGAGGTCCTTGCTCTTGGCTCCCATAGTGCGGGCAGCCTCGATATATACCAGTGGGGTGTTCTTGACTCCTGCGACGACGTTGATAATGCAGCTAACGAAGCAGCCGAGGGTGATCACCATGATCTTCGGTGTTTCGTCAATGCCGAACCAGAGAATCATCAGCGGTATGTAGGCTAGAGGAGGCACCGGCCGGATGAGCTCCACGATGGGATCGAAAACAGCGTCCACCAGCCAGAACCACCCCATCAGGGCTCCTAAAAGGATGGCGAGGGTCACGCCGATAGTGTAGCCGGTGAGCACACGGCCCAGGCTGGTGAGGATATCGATCGAGAGATTCTCCTCCGCAAACAGTGCGATGGCCGCGCTTACTACAGCCTGGGGGGGCGGAAAAAGTGTGGCGTTCACCCTCCCAGAGTTGCTCACAATCGCGTAAGCGATGAAAAGGGTCACCAGCGAGGCGATGCTGATGATAGCCCGCTTTCGCGTAGCGAGGGAACCACTCTGTTGTTGCTTACGCTTGTTTGCCGGAAGCCGGCCTGTTGCAACCGCCATGTCTCCTCCTCCTATCACCTTGTCTGGTCTGGTTTACTTACACGCTGCCCGGGATAGCTAATGTGACAACCTGCCCGGTTTTCAGAGCCCTCTGAGCAGCTAGCGGAACCAGGCAGCTCTGGATAGCAACAGTAACGTTGGTGACGGGTTGCTTTCCGGTCCGAATGCTCACTATGAAGGCTCGATGCTCCCGGTAGATCATGCTTCTCTCCCAGATGATGGAACGCTCCTTCTCACGGGGCTCCTGGGCGATATCCCCAAACAGGGGGTCGAAAGCCACGTTGTACACCGTCTTGTCGGGCTTGTCAGCGCCCCACTGATGTATTACCTGGTTATAGGCAAAGGACTCTACCTTGCCTCGATCGCCTATAACGCTCACCTCCAGGTCGTTTCCATAGGGGGAGAAGAGGCAGAGTCCCAGGCATCCGCGTACCCCGTTGGCGTACTCCACCACCACCCAGGCGTTGTCGATCTGCTCGTTGGTGTTTACATCACTTCCCCCCATTGCTACCACCCTGACCGCTCTCGAGCCGGCAAACCAGTTGAACAGGTCGAAGTGATGGCAGTTCTTTTCGAGCAACGTCCCGCCTGAGAGGCGGTTGTCCGTACGCCATCCTCTCGAACCGGGAAGCATCGGCCACCGGAACTCGCGGCAGAACATCATCCTTGGATGGCCTATCTCGCCGCTCTGGACGATCTGGGCTACTTTGGCATAGAAGTCGGAGTAACGAAATTCCATGCCATATTGAAGTATGGGGCTAGACTTGCGAGCAGCGGCTTGGATGGCGAAGCAGTCGCCTTCGTTGGTAGCCATCGGTTTCTCGCACAGTACATGCTTACCCGCAGATAGGGCCGCCAGGGTGATCTCTTTGTGGGTGTGGTTGGGGGAGGCGATGACTACCGCATCGATGTCGGGCCTTGCCAGCAGGTCTCGATAGTCCTCATAGATGTCGGGGCTGGAGCGGCACAGTTCGACTCCCTGCTCAGCCTTGGGGCGGGATGGATTGCAGAGCGCCACGATCTCCACATCCTCCATCATGGCCAACACTGGGAGATGCGCACGTAAAGTTACGGCGCCCACGCCGATAACCCCATAACGGATAGGATCCATCTTGGCTTCCTCCCAAAGGATAATGGCCGTGATTAAAGGTCTGGCCAAGAACGCCCAAGATCGGATAACAGCTTAGCCGCCCAATATGAAGCAGGATGTCGCATCACCCTCTAGCTCACTGTTGAAGGGGGCATCCCCACTTGAGGGTGAATAAAGGTATGACAGTATAATGTTATATCCTAACTACCACCATTCTAAGATTGAGGCTTAACCTTGTCAATCTTAGTAGCTTCTCTCACCACCACACGCTCTGGATTGGCTTTTTGATGACCAGCGGCCGTAGGAAGGCGATAGCCTTTTCAGCCCCGTCCTCGGGTGACATCACCGGGTCCTCATGCTCGAACGACAGGACGTAGTCGTAGCCAACGGCTACCAGGGCACTGATGACTCGCCGCCAGTTCACGTTTCCCCAGCCCGGCACGCGGAAGCGAAAGCCCCTGTCCGGGCGAGTCCACGAGCCGCCGCTGAGCACTCCCGCCCTGGCTACCTCGTCGGCCTGCACCTCGCCGTCTTTAGCGTGGGCGTGGTAGATCCGCTTGCCCAGCCGTTTGATGAACACCACCGGGTCGATCCCCTGCCATATCAGGTGGCTGGGGTCGAAAGTGAAGCCGAACTCAGGACGGTGATCCAGCGCATCCAGAGCCCGCTCCGCCGTTTCGAGATTGTAGGCGATCTCCGTTGGGTGGACTTCGTAGGCGTAGCGCACGCCGTACTCTTTGAAGCTGTCCAGGATGGGGTTGAACCGCTCAGCGAAAAGCTGCCAGCCGCGCTCGTAGGCCTCCTCGTTTGTGGAGGGGAAGTTGTACCATTTATCCCACACTGGCGACCCGGAGAAGCCGTTCACCACCGGTACCCCCAGCATCGCGGCCGCCTGAGCGGTCCGCTTCAGCCGCTCCGTGGCATAGTTGATCCTTTCCTCCGCTCCCTGTACCGGTGACCAGTGGTCCATCGTCCAATCGTGAGGGCCGAGGATCAATTGGCTCTCCCGACCGTTGCCCAGAGCCGAGATCTCCAGGCCAAAGCCTCGCACCAACCTGCTCAGGCTCCTACCCCGGTCTTCGATCACCTCGTCGATGTCCACGTGAGGATTTCCCCTGAAGCAGGGTAAATCCACCGTCTCGTAGCCCAGCTCCGCAGCCAGGCGGAGCACCTGGCCGAGGGGCCTATCCTGAAATAGCGTTGTAAAGATGCCCAGCTTCATTTGGCCCTCTTTTTACTGACCTGTAGATCGAGATTATTGTTAGGATAGAGTTTTTGGGACACCTCGTGACGCGAGCGAGCGCAGCGTTGAGTGCCCTGGATCTGCTTTTTTCAGTACTCAATTTTGGCCCAGGTGCCGGTTTCGGCCGATTTTATGATGGCGTCGCATACGACCGCTGCGCGATAGCCGTCCTCGAAGGTGGCGCCATAGGGAGCCACCTCGTGCTCCCCGGCCACGGCCTCCAGGAAGTGGGCTATCTCGTGGACGAAGGTGTGGTCCCAGCCCAACGGGTGCCGCGGCCACCACCTGCGCAGGTAGGGATGATCAGCCCCCGTTACGATCACCTGGCGGAAGCCTGCAAGGTTAGATGCCTCGTCCTGCTTCAGGTATACCCTCAGCTCGTTCATCCTCTCCAGGCTGAACTGGACGCTACCCTCCGACCCGTTCATCTCGAACTCCAGGCGGTTCTGGCTCCCCAGACACACCCTTGAGGCCTCCAGCATTCCGGTGGCGCCACCGGCAAAACGAACCATGGCCTGGAAGGCGTCGTCGGTGGTCACCTTCCCGGTGCGGGATGGGTCGCCCTCCAGAGGCCGCTCCGGCACGAAGATATCGGTGGAAGCGGCCACCTCGGCAGGCTCGCCCACCAGGAACCTGGCCAGGTCGATAATGTGAGACCCGATGTCCCCAAGGACCCCGGAACCCGCAATATCCTTATCCAGCCTCCATCTGTAGGGGGTGGATGGATCCGCCATGGCGGGGTTCAGGTAGCGAGCCCGGAAGTGATAGATCCTGCCCAGCTTGCCCTCCTCCACTAGTTGTCTCGCCAGCCGAACGGCCGGCAGGAAGCGGTAATTGAAGCCGCAAAGGTGCTTGACGCCCGCTTCCTGCGCCGCCAGCAGCATCCTTTTGGCTTCCGCTGCGCTCCGAGCAAGCGGCTTCTCGCAGATTATATGTTTGCCGGCCTTTGCGGCAGCGATGCATGGTTCCGCGTGGAGGTGGTTGGGGCCGCTGTTGTCGAAGATCTCCACTCGCTCATCGGCCAGCAGATCCTCCCAGTTTCGGTAGCAGGTTGCGTAACCGAAGCGACCGGCTAGCTCTGCCAGCTTATCTTCGGACCTGGCGGCTGCGGCCACCAGTTGGGGCTCAAGGGGTAGAGGCGCAAAAAACTGGGGTAGGCGACGAAAGGCGCTGCTGTGCGCGCGGCCCATCATACCGTAGCCGAGCAGGCCTATCCCGATTGTTCGCCGTTCTCCATCCATCTTCTCTACTGAGGTTGCCATATCGTTACAACCTTACCCTGCTCACCCGAAGCTCGTGGGAGCCATCCTCGCGAGCGAACTCGTAGTAGTAATAGAGAGCCCCGTTGACCTCTATGGCGTCCAGATATCGCAGGGAACCGGAAGCGTTGGGAGAGGTTAAAACAGGGCCATCGACGGAAACCCGCCGCCAACTGCGCAGGTCGGTGCTGACGGCTATACCGGTCCGCTCCTCGTAGTTGCCCTCAACGCTGGCAGAGCCATCGTAGAAAGCGGTGAAGACGGGCGGTCGGTATAAAAAAGCCCCTATTCGAGTGCAGTAGGCATCCCATCCACGCTCCGGCGGCGTGAGAACGAATCCCTCCCACTGCCAGTGGAGCCCATCGTGGCTGTATGCCAGGCCTGTGAGCGATTTAACGATGCCGGTGTTGTAGATATCGGCGGTGGCGTGCATCCTGCTGGCGACGTCCGGGGTGAGGACGTCGGGTTTTGGGGTGCAGCTTGCCAGCATGTACCAGCAGGGCCCCAGCATGAAGACGTACGGATCCTTCACCCCTTCCCCATCTATATCGTCGGCGGTCAAGACCCGTATCCTTTCAGATGGATTTAACTCTTCGATTACGGCGGCCTCCAGTACGTCGATCCGCCAGCGACCGTCGGCGCCGTCTACGAAGCTCACGTACAGCCGATATCTCCCCTGCGGAGTTTTTACTAGGGAGCAACGCTCGATGGAGGGGGAGTCGAAGGTATCTTTAGTGGCGCTCCAAATGTCCTTAAAGGTTACGCCGTCGCGGCTGGCGGCGATGCGGGTCTCGCCACCGCGGCCTAATTCCCTGGGCCGCCTTTGTCGGTAGGAAACGTAGAAGGTGTCTTGCTCCGCGTCGTAGAGAACGCTAGGAGCCCCTGCCCACCAGCCTTTGCCGGCCCCCAGAGGCTCTACGATAGTAATCCCCTCTCTTGGATCGAACAGAGGGAAGAAGCCGAAGGCCCGCTGGCTGGGTCCGAGCCTGATCCGCTGCTTGGAACTCCCGTTTGTCATGAGCGGCTCCCTCCAGTTGATGAGTAGCGCGTGCCTCTTGTCTCGCGGGTTTTTCAGCTCAGAACGCCATTACTGTAGTATATCGCCACCAAGTAAAGTTTATTCTCGCACATGCCTAACGCATTGATCTGTTGGATCGAGGGAGCGGCGGGGATAATCCCCTATCCGATGCCGGTTCGGTATAGAGCTAGAGGGATAACGCAGGTTTTCAAACAGGCGCTATTTGGTCTCTGATGGACCTTCCTTGCCGCCTTTACCCTTATCGAGATCGTCCATGTCTAGAGTCTCGATGAACTGTCGAAAGATGGAAAGCCTTTCATCGTCGGCGCTTGGGCCTGGCTCCAAGGATTCCGTCCGGATCTGCTCTCCATCTACCTCCTCGGTCTCTTCCGTTTCCGAGTCGAGCTTCACCCCTGCCTGGTCAAGAACCGATTCTGCAACGTAGATAGGCACTCCTGCTCGAACGGCCAGCGCGATGGCGTCGCTGGGCCTGGAGTCGATCTCCAGGTGGCGGCCCTCGTGGTCGAGCACCAGCTTGGCGAAGAAGGTGTCGTCGGCTAAGTCGTTGATTATGATGCTCACCAGTTTAGCGCTCAGGGCTCCGAGGACCGAGCGCAGCAGGTCGTGGGTCAAAGGCCGGCTCACCTGGACGTTCTGCAAAGGGATGGCGATGGCATCGGCCTCGAAGTGACCTATCCAAATCGGGAGGTAGCGTCCATCGTTCTTCTCCTTCAGCATCACCACCCGCTTGTAGTTGGCCATATTCACTCGAATGCTCTCAACGAAGACCTCTATCACCCGTTTTCTCCTTTGCCAGGGGTACCATCTTGAGGACGAACGATAAGATAAGAATCGCAGCCGGATCAGGACCCTTTTCTCGTATCGTCAGCCATTTCCTACCCACATCTCGACTAGACTTAGTTAAGCTCGGCCGGCGGCTCGATCTCGCCAATTTAGTGCATGATCGATGCCATTTCTGGCTACATTATTTCGCCGTTACCTGACTCTTGCTTCTTGTCTCCAGACTCTTCCGCTTCTGCAGTCGGCGGCTCTTCGATGCCGGATGGGGCTGTTGGCTCTTCTGCAGGAGATGGAGCTATTGCCTCTTCGCGCTGATAAGAAGAGCCCTCGCCCGGTCTTTCGGCGCTGGGGGCAAGCTTCTTCTCCGGCGCCGTGCCCCCTACGATCGGCTCGCTCCTAGGCAACTCTTCCATGGCTGTCGCCGTAGTTGAGCTGCTGCTTCTAACCGCTGGTTCAGCAGCCTGTTGTTTCTGAGGAGGCGCGGCTTGTTGGTTATTTGGGTTCAGTATGGAATCGAGCTGCAGCTCACGGTTGAACTCCTGGGTTATATCGTTGGTAGCCCTGCGGAATTCACCGATAGCCTTGCCGAGTCCTTTGCCTATCTCAGGTAGCTTTTGTGGCCCGAACACGATGAGGGCCAACACCATCACTACGAACAATTCACCCGGACCAAGGCCTAGGAAGTTCATATTATCGTCCTTTCCATTTGGGAAATCGTATGAACAGCGGACGTAGCAGAGCTTAACCTGTCAATTTAGATTATATATCTGTTCACCCTATTACACCAGGGGGTTTCCTATGCAGGTTTGCGCGTTAGCACCACCGTGCCCTGATGGATTTCGAAAAGCGCAGCGCTAGCCAGGAACTTCGGTGAGAATGACTCCAGCTCTGTGGTGGTGATCAGGGTTTGCCCCGACGAGCCGATGGTCTCCAGCAGCAGCAGTCTGCGGGAGGGATCGAGCTCCGACATCACGTCGTCTAGCAGCAGGAGAGGCCATTCTCCAGTGGCTTCTTGCAGGAACTCCACCTCCGACAGCTTGAGCGCCAACGCCACCGCCCTCTGCTCGCCGCGAGAACCGTAGACGTTCATGTCGATACCATCTGCGCGGAAGACTAGGTCATCCCGGTGGGGCCCCAATAGAGATACCCCCTGGAGCGTTTCTCGCCTGCGGTAGCGGCGCAAAGCCTCCCTGAACAGCTCGGCCGTCTCGGTGAGTTGCGGGTCCTGAGTCCTGAGTCCTGAGTCCTGAGCTAGTTCCCCCTCACCCCCGTGAACGTGTCCTCTGGCACGTTCACGCTCTCCCTCAGTGAGAGCCAGTTCATCTCCCCTCTCCCTGTGGGGGAGGGGCAGGGGGTGGGGTCCGTCCCTGTGTCCCCGCGTCTCCGCGCCTCCCACAGCCTCATCCACTGTAGACCGATAGGCCATCTTCAGCCGCTTCCCCGTTCTCGTCAGTCGGTGGAAGTAGCTCTCTAGCCAGCCGTTTAGCGCCGCTACTGTCTCCAGCCGTCGCCAAAGCAGGTAAGCCCCACTCTTCACCAACTCCTCGCTCCAGAACTCCAGCGTCTCAATGGGCTGTTTGCCATCGCGTATCTGCTTCAAAAGGTGGTTTCGCTGGTGGAGCACCCGGTTGTACTGCTGCAAAGCCCGGCAGTAGCGACGGTCTACCTGGCAGTTGACGATATCGAGATAGCGGCGACGGATGGAAGGGGAGCCGGTGATCAGTTCCAGGTCCTGTGGAGAGAACATCACTACATTGATCTGCCCCAGGAGGTCCAGCGCTCGCTTCGCTACGCCGTTGATCTTGATCCGCTTGGATAGCCCCAACGGGGTACCGCCGGATTCCCCTAGGGCTGCGCCAGCTCGTTCCGGCCGGTCGGCGCGGATGGCTATCTCCACCCTCAGGTCGCCTCTGGTCTTTTTAACGGTTCCGGCAACGCGCGCAAAGGGGATGGGCTCTTCCAAGGCTTCCCAGTTGATCAGCTCTCTATCGGATCCTGCCCGTAGGGACCGGGTAGTAGCTAGGAAATAGATAGCCTCCAGCAGGTTGCTCTTTCCCTGTCCGTTGTTGCCCTGTAGCAGAACAATGGGGTAGGGCAACTCGAGTTCGAGCTGCCTGTAGCTGCGGAAATTGGCGAGGGACAACTGTTGTAGATGCACTACCTGTTCGTATGCATGGGCATAATGATGTGCAGGTAGCCCTCGTCGCCCACAGGTCGGAACACCCCAGGGCTAGATGAAGAGTTCATATCCAGCGCCAACTGGGAACTCTTCTCCAACACCCTCAAAAGCTCATCCAGGTAGCGGCTGTTGAAAGCTATCTGGGGTGGCTGTCCGACGATGGCTGCGTCGATCTCGCCCACGTTGTCGCCCACCTCGGCGCTGGTGGCGGTGATGATCATCTTGCCCGCCGTGAGACCCTCCTCCCCCGGGGTAAACTGGAACCGGACGATGTTGGAGTTGTCACGGGCAAATATGGATGCTGTGCGGTTGGCGTTCAGAAACTCCCCTGTGCTCACCACTACCTTGTTCTCGCTGGGCGGGGGGATGATCCGCTCATATGGGGGGAACTGGCCCTCTATCAGCCGAGAGACCAGCTCAACGTTCCCGGCACGGAAGAGCGCCTGGTTGCGGTTGGAAGTGACGGAGATCTCTATCTGTTCCTCGCTGTCGGACACGATCCGCCCTAACTCTCGCAGGGCTCTGGCAGGTACGATGACGCTGATCTCCTGCTCCACTGCGGAGCCCAGAGGTGTCGTTTTGACAGCCATGCGGAAACCGTCGGCCGCCACCATGGTCATTTTGTCTTCTTTGAAGGTGACCAGTACCCCAGTTAGCACCGGCCTGCTGTCGTCGGATGCGGCAGCGAAGACCACCTGGGAGATGCTTTCAGAGAGTGTCACGCCATCCACCAGTATCTTGAACCCATCGCCTGCACTGGGCAGGGTGGGGAACTCCTCTGCATCGATCCCCCTGATATTGGCATCGAAACGGGCGCAGCGCAGGTTCACCGTCTTGGTGCGCGGAGACAGAGATAGATCGATTCGATCGTTGGGCAGGGAGCGTACGAATTCGGTTAGGAGGTTAGCGGGAACGGTAATTGAACCCTCTTCCTCCACCTTGGCCCCGATCCAGCAGCTTATGGCCACCTCCAGATTAGTGGCTGCCAGCTTTAACCGACCCTGATCGGTTGACAACAGGACGTTGCCGAGGACAGGAAGAGTGCTTTTGGCCGGAACGGCCTTGCTGACTATGTTGAGTCCTTTATCTAGGTTTTCCTGAAGGCAAGAGAGCTTCACCGAGCCCAACCCCCTTTCCATATACCCATAAAGCGGTCCCAAAAGTATACCGCAGGGCAGAATCTGCATCAAGAGCAGGATTCGCCGTGACTCATGTAGATTTTAATTGATGATTGACAAGTAACGATAGCTGATTTATTCTACGAGAACATCAACTTAGTTTCCCAGATCTAAGCTTAAGCTGGGAGATGCTTTGTGGGTAGACGTTCAGCAGCTTTTTTTCACTCGCCATTACTATTGCTAACTGGATTGTCACTACTGCTGTGCGTTTTTTCTGAACGCCCTGAGGCAGGCAGCTCTCTAACACCCCTCCAAATTGCCTCGGCAATTTTCCAAACGCCACCGGTAGCTCACGCAGCAGGGTTACCTGAAATCGTGGAATCCGCCCTGGTGAGCAACGGTTATCTGAAGGGCGGAGCGGACATCTACCAGGATCTGGTGGTGTACCACGAGCAGGGAGCATCGGGCGATTTCGCCGTCTACGCCGTGGATCTCAATTCGAGAGTTCCCTGGGCGCTATCGCCTGGGCAAACCGAAAACCAGATGATGCCTCGCGTCCACGGTTCAGATGTGGTCTGGATCGACTGGCGAGTCCCCAGCAGCATCAAGCCGACCCTCTTTCGGTATACTGGCGGCAGCGACCCAGAGGTTGCCCAGGTGACGAACTGTAAGGTACCTAACGCGCCCGCTGCAGTATACAGCACCTTTATAGCTTACCAGGATCGCAGCACCCCTGCTCCATACCGAATTCGCCTGAAAGAGCTGCAAAGCGGGCAGGAGATATTGCTCGGGGCGCAATCCCCTCTCGGCAATCAGGGCTTCCCCAGCCTCGCCGACGGGGTTATCGCATTCCACGAGAGCACCGATATTAACTCTACCTTTACACACGTCCGGGTTTTTTCCTTCTTCATGGAGGCCGGACAGTTGAAGGCGAAAGAGCTTTTTAATACAGGTAAATTCGCCGGCACAACCAGCCAGGTCAATCCTCAGATCACCGGAGATGTCGACAATTGGACCCTGGTGTGGCATGAGATACAGTCCCCCGACGCTGGAATATGGGGATACCGCTCTGGCGGCTCTCAGTTCCCGATATGCATCGCTCCGGGCGATAAGGGTGCCCCGGCTATTCACGGCGACCTGGTCGCCTGGCAGGATAAACGCTCTGGATCCAGTTACGACATCTACGGCTACGACATCGCCAGACAGGTCGAGTTTCCGATATGTACCGCGACTGGGGACCAATCGGAACCGCGGATTCACGGGGACCGTATAGTGTGGTTAGACAAACGGAGCGGGGTGTGGGACATCTACACTGCAACCATAGGCTGGCCCCAACCCACGGCCACCGCCACCCCTGAGCCCACCAGCACCGCAACAGCCCTTCCTACCTCGACACCAACGTGCACGGCAACTGCAACCTCGACTAACACCCCCTCGGCGACTCCGACGTCCACACCGACCTTCACCGCGACTGCAACCCTTACCGCCACAGCTTCACCGACCCAGACCCCAACACTCACCGCTACCGCGTCGCCGACTCAGACTCCAACGGCCACCGCTACCGCCACCGCTAGCCTGGATGTAGCGGGTCCAGGCTGGTATGAAGATTCGGATCCCATGATCCAATACTCGGACGGCTGGGCAGAGTGGGCGGGGGATGGACCGGAGGGAGGAGCAGCCCATCGTTCCTCGACTCCAGGGGCAACTGCCCGGTTGCGCTTTCATGGGTCTTGCATAACGCTTGTTACTATGAAGGGGCCTGCCGAGGGTGTGGCCGAGGTGTGGTTGGACGACGTTCAGAGCCCCGAAATCGACCTTTACCGGAGCGATGGTGTCCAATGGGGGGAGAGGGTGCTACTCAACGTTCCGCTGGGAGAGCACCTGATTGTGGTGAAGGTGAGTGACTTCCGGAATGCCAACTCTGCCGGGCACGATGTGGTTATCGACGGCTTCGAAGTGGGAGCCGCCGCCGCTACCTCGACGCCCACAAACACACCCCTTCCAACTTCAACGGCTACTACTACTCCAACAGCAACATCGACATCCACACCGACCGTTACCCCTACGGCCCTCCCCAGGGTCAGCGGGGTGGTGGACCTTCAAGCGAGGACTAACGATGGGGGAGCCACGGTAGCTGCAGGCGTCTACTCGAGCACGACAAACTCCGACGGAGCCTACACCTTGCTGCTGCCGCCCGGCACCTACTCCCTGACCGTCACTGCCGACGGCTACCTGA
>JBMNNU010000108.1:0-10322 GCA_050942695.1 Chloroflexota bacterium | reverse complement strand
TTGCTGCCTGAGGATGAAAAATATTGGCGATTTATTGAGAGAACGGCCGTTCGCGTTGCCGAACAGTTCGGATACGGCCTCATACGGACACCTACTTTCGAAGATACCAGCCTGTTCATTCGCGGGATTGGGGAGAGTACCGACATCGTATCGAAGGAGATGTATACCTTCGAGGACAAAGGGGGTGAAAACCTTACCCTGCGCCCTGAAGGGACCGCTCCCGTACTACGAGCATATCTCGAGCACGGTATGGCTAACAGGTCGCAACCGGTGCGGCTCTACTATCTGATGAGCATGTACCGGTACGACAGGCCTCAAGCCGGCCGATTCCGGGAATTCCACCAGTTTGGCTGCGAGGCTATCGGCGATGGCGCTCCTACCGTCGATGCGGAAACGGTGCTGTTTGCCTGGCGCTTTTTCGAGGCCCTCGGACTCCAAGGGTTGTCCATCCAACTGAACAGCATCGGTTGCCCCGGATGCCGCCCGTCATACCTGAAAGCTCTGGTGGAGCATTTCACTCGGCACCAGATGAAGCTTTGCCACGACTGCCAGCGCCGCCTGAGCGTGAACCCCCTGAGGCTTCTGGACTGCAAACAGGAACAGTGCCAGCCAGCGATACTTGCTGCGCCGGCCAGTGCCGACCACCTCTGCCAGGAATGCCGGGAGCACTTTGCTGAGGTGAGAAAGCTGCTGGATGTGCTGGAGCTGCCGATAATTCTCAATCCGCGCTTGGTGAGAGGGCTGGACTACTACACACGAACGGTTTTCGAGATCTGGCCGATGACGGTTGGGGCTCAATCCTCCGTCTGCGGTGGAGGGCGATACGATGGGCTGATGGAGCAGTTGGGAGGAAAGCCGACTCCGGGCATCGGCTTCGCCGCTGGGATCGAACGCATCATACTGAATATCAAAGAGCAAGGTATCCAGGTTCCGGAGGTTGGCAAGCCCGATCTCTACCTGGCTTACCTCGGCAGCGAAGCCAAAATAGCCGCATTCCAACTCGCGGACGAAGCGCGGCGCAGGGGCATAGCTTGCGTGACTGCCGTTGGATCTCGTAGCCTCAAGGCCCAAATGAAGCAAGCCAATAACCTTGGAGCGCGATATGCCTTCATTCTGGGCGAGCAAGAGGTCAAAGATGGAACCGTGTCTGTAAGGGATATGCTTGAAAGCAGACAATGGCAGGAAAACCGCGAGGCAGCCCTGAGCAAGGTTCTGGAAACAAAGGGGTGATGAAGCTTGTTTGAGCGAGCCATAGAGATGGAGAGGCGGTACGACGAGATAGCAGAACTGCTGTCCCAGCCTGAAATCGCCTCCGATCCGGAACAACTACAGAAGCTGGGAAGAGAGCAGGCCAAGCTCGAAGAGACGGTGGCCACATACCGAGAGCTGCGTTCGATAGAATCTCAGATAGAGGAGAACCGCGAGCTTCTGGATGAGGCCAAAGGCGATCACGAACTCCAGGAGCTGATCCGGGAGGAGTTGGGAACGCTGGGTGCACGCAAAGAGAGCGTAGAGGAAAAGCTTCAGGATTTGCTGAGACCACGCGATCCCAACGACGAGAGGGATGTGATCGTGGAGATTCGTGCGGGCACTGGCGGGGAGGAGGCCGGGCTCTTTGCTGCAGACCTGTTCCGTATGTACACCCGTTACTCCGAGGAGAAAGGGTGGAAGGTAGACGTCCTCAACACCAACGAGACCGGCATCGGCGGGCTCAAAGAGGTAATCTTCGAGGTGGCCGGTAAGGGCGCCTACAGCAGGTTGAAGTTCGAAAGCGGTGTCCATAGGGTACAGCGCATACCCGTAACCGAATCTGGCGGCAGGATCCATACCTCGACCGCGACCGTTGCCGTGCTTCCCGAGCCGGAAGAAATAGAGGTAGACATCAACGAGCAGGATCTACGCATCGACGTTTACAGATCCACAGGCCATGGCGGCCAGAGCGTGAACACCACCGATTCTGCGGTTAGGATCACCCATCTGCCTACCGGCATCGTGGTCACCTGCCAGGACGAGAAGTCGCAGTTGAAAAACAAGATCAAAGCGCTTTCAGTGCTTCGGGCTAGGCTGTACAACATCGAGATGGAAAAGCATAATGCGGCAATCGGCGAGGCGCGCCGCTCTCAGGTAGGAACCGGTGAGCGGAGCGAAAAGATCAGGACCTACAACTTTCCTCAGGACCGGGTAACCGACCATCGTATAGGGCTGACGGTCCACAACTTGCCTGCTATTCTCGACGGCCAGATCGATCCGATCATCGATGCTTTGACCGCCTCGGGACTCGGGCAGCCTGAACTGTCTCTAGCCTAAGCTCGGGGCATACCTCCGGCTGAAGGTGAGCGTGAAGTGGTTGAAGACGCCGATTCCGACTCCATCGGGCAATGGATCAAAAGGGCGCAGCATCAGCTTTCCAGAGCAGGGATACCATCTCCCGCTGACGAAGCGCGCCTTTTTATGGCTGAGGTACTCAACGTATCCACAGCTTGGGTGCTAGCGCACCCCGAGGCGATAATCCCACCCGATCGCAAGCTACAGTTTCAGGACTACCTGAATCGGCGTTCAGCCCACGAGCCTGTAGCCTACATTCTCGGCCATAAGGAGTTTTTCGGACTAGATTTCGATGTGAGCCCGGCTGTGTTAATCCCCCGCCCGGAAACGGAGTTGCTGGTGGAGAAAGCGCTGGCCGCCGCCGATAGGCTGATTAAGTTAAAGCGTAGGAGCCTGCTGGCGGTAGATCTGGGAACCGGTTCGGGTGCGGTGGCTGTGGCGCTGGCGGTGAACCAACCGAATATGAAGCTGATCGCCGTGGACAACTCTGGACCTGCTTTGCATCTGGCCAAGACCAACGCCTATCGCCACGGCGTAAACGATCGAATCGACTTCCGTCGGGGGGATCTGCTTCACCCGGTGAGCGAACAGTTCGATCTGCTGGTCGCCAACCTCCCCTATATCCCTTCGTCCGAAGTCCCAAAGCTGATGGTGGACGTCAGCAGATATGAGCCTCACGAAGCTTTAGATGGGGGGCCTGACGGTACGTCTCTGATTCGCCGAGCCCTGGAGCAGGCAAAAACCGGTCTGGAACCACCGGCAGCGCTACTCTTCGAGATTGGGGATGGTCAGGGAGACGAGTTGGCGGCCTTCGCGCGGCGAATCTATCCGGACGCTACGGTAGACGTCGCAAGAGACTACGCGGGGTTCGAGAGGATTCTCTCCATTATGGCTAACAACAAACGTGCAGACATAGTAGAATGGCCCGAGAACCCGGCTGAACAACGGGCATTGATCAAACGCGCAGCCGATCTGCTGCGAGCAGGTGAGGTTGTTGCGTTCCCCACCGACACCGTCTACGGCATCGCCGCCGAAAGCCGGAACGACGAGGCTGTACGCCGTTTATACTCTATCAAAGAACGACCTGCTCACAAAGCTATCGCTCTTCTGATCGCAGGTGCATCGCAGTTGCCGGCGATCACCGATTGCCAGTCTCCAGCTTTGGAAACGTTGGCGCGTACGTTCTGGCCTGGAGGGCTGACTATAGTAGTTCCATGGCTGCCAGAGATACGAATTGCAGGCGAGAAGCCTCTCCCTACGGTTGGGGTGAGGGTGCCAAATCATCCGATAGCCCTGGCGATAATCGAAGAGGTGGGCACGCCTCTGGCTACGACGAGCGCCAACCTCTCTGGTGCTCCAAGTGCCGTTACCGCACGGGAGGTGGCGCAACAGATCGGGGATAGGATAGCATTAATAATCGATGGTGGACCCTGTCCAGGTGGTATAGATTCGACGGTAGTCGATATTACGACAGATCCGCCTATAGTACGCCGCATTGGCGCTGTGTCCGTCGAACAGTTGGAAAAATTGTTGGGTCGTATCGACGTTGTGCGGTAAGTTGTGGAAGGAGGGCGTAAGGTGAAAGTTGCTATAGGTTGTGACCATGCCGGGCAGAGTTTGAAGAAGGAAATTATTACTCTGCTGAAAGAGATGTCCCATAAGGTTGAGGATTTCGGATGCCCCGAGACTTGGCCTCAGGATTATCCAGACGTTGCCCTTTCAGTAGCCGAGGCTGTTGCCAGTGGGAATTACGACAGGGGAATCCTGATCTGCGGTACTGGAATCGGCATGAGCATTACCGCAAACAAGGTACGGGGCATTCGAGCAGCTCTCTGCCACGACGTTTTCTCCGCCCACTCCTCCCGCGAGCACAACGATGCCAATATCCTCTGTATGGGACAGCGGGTGATCGGCGTGGGTGCAGCGCTGGATGTTGTAAAAAGCTGGATGGAAGCGACGTTTTCCGAAGAGGAGCGACACGTTCGCCGCGTTGATAAGATCAGCGCAATCGAATGCGGGGCACCTCCCGACACAGCTATATAAGAATACTAGCCGATCCGGCTATCGGCACGGATTTTGCCGCCCGCTACGTCCATGATTGACTTCGAGCAATATTTAGGGGGCGTGGCGTGACTGCGAGAGATTATCGATATGTCGCATTGCCGGAAGAGGTCCGTAACAACCTGACCGAGGATCAGTTCGAATTCGCAAGGGTCGAAATAATCGAAGAGGGAGAAATGATCCCGGAGACCACCGAGTACATCGACTTGGGAAGCGGAATCCGAAAAGTCTACCGTGAGGGTGAGATTGCCCCGGGAAACCTTCTCCCTACTCGCAACCTTTCAGGAGCTTTCGGAAAAGACTACAGCCAGTGGCAAAGCTAATTCAGTAAAAAAAGTTCACACAGACGACAATGTCGTCTGTGTGAACTTTTTTTGGGCGCTGAATTGTGTTACAGCACGGACTCGAGGATATCCAACCCCTCGCTAAGCTCGCTCTCAGTTATCGTAAGGGGCGGCGCTATTCTCAGGGTGTTCGCGGAAATGTTGTTGATCAACAGCCCTTTCTCCACGCAAGCGTTGAGCACCTCAGCAGCTTTATCCTCCTCGAATTCGACTGCTACCAGCAGGCCCCTACCCCGCACATCCTTGATTTCAGAGTGTCGTGCCTTCAACTGCTGCAACCGATCTAAGAGAAATTCGCCTTTTCGCCGAACCTGAGCTGGGAGGTCGTTCTCGACAACATATCTTAGCACTGCAGCTCCAGTAGCACATGCAAGAGGGTTACCCCCGAAAGTTGAACCGTGATCGCCTGGAACTAATACTGAGTACTCCTCTTTGCATAGGAAAGCCCCAATCGGTACGCCCCCTGCCAGCCCTTTCGCAACGCTCATTACGTCCGGCTCGATGCCAAACTGCTGGTACGCCCAAAGGGTGCCGGTTCGACCAACCCCTGTCTGGACCTCGTCTAGCATCAACAGCAACTTCTTCTCGTCACACCACGCCCTGACGTCTGCTAAATAGTTGTCACTTGGGATATTTACACCACCCTCGCCCTGAATAGGCTCGAGCAGCACTGCGCAGGTTTTATCTGTAGTGGCCTTCACAATGGCATCAAAATCGTTGTAGGGAACGATAGTAAAGCCAGGCGGGAGCGGGACGAAATCCTTCTGGTAAGCAACTTTGCCGGTGGCGGCAACGGTTGTCAGCGTGCGGCCATGGAATGAGTGGTCGGTGCTTATGATCTCGTACGCGCCATCCAACTGATACTTGCCATACTTCCTGGCCAGTTTAATCGCCCCTTCGTTAGCTTCGGCCCCACTGTTGGCAAAAAAGACTCTGTCCAGCGCAGAGTTGTCCACAAGCAGTTGCGCCAACTCCAACTGGGGTATCGAGTAGAACAGGTTGGATGTGTGGATCAGCTTACCAGCCTGCTCTCGCAGAGCGTTGACAACCACTGGGTGAGAGTGGCCCAGGCAGTTCACTGCGATGCCGGCAATAAAATCCAGGTAGCTTTTGCCGTCTTCGTCCCAAACCCTGCTGCCTTCGCCCCGGACGATCACTACAGGCGTTCGCCGGAAAACGCCCATCAACAGCTTTGCCTCCAGCTCCCGCCAATTAGCCATAGTACTTCCTCCCTCAATACTACTAGGCAGTGGACGAAGGTCGCGCATCAAAGGGCGCGACGGCACAACATCCCTGCACACAAATCATTGTATGGTTTAGACATAGGGGCGGGTCGCTATGCCCGCCCTCCGATCTTGTCTACTTTCCTTTTCTCTCTCGCTGTCGCTCTCGCTCGTCAGCCCTGCGTATCTCGTCCATAAAGACCGTTAGCGCGGCGATAAACCCTGCAAGAGCGGCTCGCTTCAACGCATTCGTTACCGCTGGAGACAAAGCCATTTCACACCTCCTGGCGTTTCTTCCTACGAAGTGACTATCATGGTGCCTACCCCGGTATCTGTAAACAGCTCTCTCAGCAGCGCGTTCGGTACCCGCCCATCGATTATATGGGTCCTCCCGACGGTGGCGAGAGCTTTGAGGCAAGCGCGAACCTTGGGAATCATACCACCACTCACCACCCCGGAGGCTATCAACTGCTCTGCCTCCGAAGGGGTTACCTGAGGCAACACCTTACCTTCGCCGTCCTTGATTCCGGCCACGTCTGTAAAGAATATCAGCTTTTCGGCGCACAACGCTGCTGCCAACTCCCCAGCCGCGGTATCCCCATTTATATTCAGCAGTTGGCCCCCTTCACCTAAGCCGATGGGGGCAACTACGGGCAGGTACCCCTGCGCCATAAGCAACGTTAGCAGTTTGAGGTCCACTTTGGTCACTTCGCCTACGAACCCCAGCCGTTTGTCCCTCTGCACAGCCTGTATTAGCCCCGCATCCGCTCCCGAGATGCCTGCGGCCTGCACCCCCAAGCTGTTCAACCGGGCGACAAGCTCCGCGTTAACCTTACCACGCAGCACCATTGTAGCAATGTCTAATGTTTCCTGGTCGGTAACCCTCAGCCCGTCGACGAACTCGGGTTTCTTGTCAGTTCTGCGCATCCAATCGGAGATCTCCGGGCCTCCGCCGTGGACTAGCACCGGTTTTATCCCTAGTCGCTTCAGGGCGGCAATGTCTTGCAGCACTGTTTGATCCGATTCCATAGTGCTGCCACCCATCTTCACGACGATGGTTTTTCCCATGTAACGGTTTATATAAGGGATGGCCTCCAACAGGATGTTTGCAAAGATATCGGCCTGTTCCATCAAATGCCCCTAATCAGGTTGTATATTTGCTGTTGACAACTACGTACTCTTCGGTCAGGTCACACCCCCAGGAGACGGCGCGCCCGCTGCCCAGGTTCAGATTAACGGTTATCGACACCTCCGGCTTCCGGAGAGCCTCGCTCGCTGCTTTAGCGTCGAAGGAGAGAACCCTCCCCTGGCGCAGTACCGGAAAGCCTGCGATAGTTATGTCGAGCCGCGACTCCTCGAGATTCGCACCGGAATAACCCGCGGCACATGCAATTCGGCCCCAGTTAGGATCCCCGCCATAAACGGCTGCTTTGAGCAGATTAGATCCTGCAATCGCGCGCGCCGCCTTGCGAGCGTCCTCCTCGCTTTCGGCTCCCTCCACGGTGACCTCGATCAGGCGGGTCGCTCCCTCCCCGTCGGCTGCGATGGCTTTCGCCATCTGGATGCACACCTCTTTGAGCGCTTCCTCGAAGGCTTCTGCGCCGGGAACGCCCTCCGTAAACGGAGGATTTCCAGCCAGCCCGTTGGCGAAGACGGCGACCGTATCGTTGGTGCTGGTGTCGCCATCTATGGTGATCATGTTGAAGGAAACATCGACACAGCGTTTCAACGCTCGCTGAAGAAACTTCGGCTCCACCGCAGCATCAGTGGTAATAAAGCAGAGCATGGTTGCCATGTTGGGGTGGATCATACCGGCGCCCTTTGCGATCGCTCCGACCTTGAAGGTCCAATCGCCACTCGTGACCTCGACAGCGATCTCTTTCCGCCTGGTATCTGTGGTGATGATGCATTGGGCTGCGTCGTGGCCGCCTTCGTGGCTGATTTCTACCTGCTCTATACCAGCCTCGAACAGGTCGATAGGTAAAGGTACACCGATAACGCCGGTGGAAGCAACCAACAGATCCTCGGGCGAAACCCGAAACTTTTTTGCGGCCAGTTCCGCCATCTGCCGAGCCCGCTGCAGCCCCAACTCTCCTGTGGCAGCGTTCGCGTTGCCAGCATTGAAGACGATCCCTCGCCCGACCCCTTTGCTAACTCTCTCACGAGAGACCACGACAGGCGCAGCCGCGACCTTACTCTGGGTAAACACCCCCGCTATGCTGCAGGGAACGTCTGAAAGGATGATTCCTACGTCCCGCTTGCCGGGTCCCGGCGTCTTCAGGCCTGTGTAAACAGATCCAGCCTGGAATCCCTTCGGCGAAGTTACGGTGCCATCCTCCAGTCGCCGGATGGTAAATGTATCGCCGTTCAAGCCAACCTCCTATACAGTCCTGAGCCCTGAGTCCTGGGTCCTGTGTCCTGTGTGCGGGATATCCAGGACTCAGGGCTCAGGACCTAGGACTCACTATTACGGATAAATGGGCAAAGCTTCAAGGCCGCTGTCGGGTTTGAAGCCGAGCATCAGGTTCATGTTATGAACAGCCTGCCCGGCAGCGCCCTTGACGAGATTATCGATACAGGAGACGACTACCACCTTACCGTTGCCCCGAGCTCTGGGGTGTATGAAGCAGAAGTTGGAGCCCCAGCTATGCTTGCTTTGTGGAGCCGCATCTACCACCCTAACGAAGGGCTGTCCCGCGTAGAAATTCCGATAAAGCTCCATCAGCCCTTCCTGGGTAAGATCTTCCTTCATCCTCACGTAGCATGTGCTGAGGATGCCACGGGTCATGGGGACTATATGCGGGATGAAGGTAACATCGACCCCTCGTTCACGGGTGGCGCGGTATAGAACGCCGTCTAACTCCTGCGCTATTTCCGGTTGATGCCTGTGGCCTTCTAAACCGTAAGCCAGTACGCTTTCGTTCACTTCGCAATAATGGTTAGCGTGGAGCTTCATCGTCCTCCCAGCGCCGGAAATGCCAGACTTTGAGTCCACTATGAAGTCTCTTTCGGCTCTGGCGACTAGCGGTGCCAACCCCAGTATTGCGCTGGTGGGGTAGCACCCTGGATTGGAGATCAGCCTGGCACCGGCTATCTCCGGCTCGTGCAGCTCAGGAAGGCCGTAGACAGCCTCCGGCAACAGCTCGGGGGCTGGGTGCTCGATACCATACCATCGTTTATAGGCAGCGGGGTCCTTTAGCCTGAAATCACCCGAGATATCGATCACACGAAGGCCATCCTTCAACAGCCCAGGAATGACCTCAGCCGACGTATGGTGCGGAAGGGCCGCGAAGGCCAAATCCACGTTTTCCAGATCGGACTGTATGGTGAGGCCGAGCGAGTCGAGATGAGGGAAAACTGCGCCAAGAGGCTGCCCAGCCGAGCTGCGTCCCGTCACCTCCGCTAGCTGAACTTCCGGATGGCGGGCCAGGATTCGCGCTAGCTCAGCACCCGCATAACCTGTTACGTTAATAATACCGACCCTCATGCCTTACTCCTTTGCAGCCAATCGGGGAAATTGCTCAATATATTTGAGGAACGATGCATTCACCCATCGGTGTTTGCCGATGGAAGCGATTATATCTGAGGTCTCTTTGGGCTCGCAACGTAAAGAGATTTGGAAATGCGAAAGGGCTGTCACACGCAAGCGACAGCCCTAACAACGGTGGGCAAGATAGGAGTCGAACCTACGACCTCCACGATGTCAACGTGGCGCTCTAACCAACTGAGCTACTTGGACACAATCTGTTGTGGTATCGAGCAGACAGGGGCACAAGATGTTGTGGCATCGGCGGCCGGAAGGATGCCGTACAACAGTTGTACAACATTAGCCGGGGCGGAAAGGACAGAAGATGCCCCGTAAGAGCAATGGCGAAGGATGCATCACACGGCGACCCAACGGGCTGTGGCAGGCATCCCTGCAACTGGATGGCAAGCGGCGGACCGTGTACGGCAAGACCCGGCAGGAGGTGGCCGACAAGCTGCGGACCCTCCAGGGAGCGGCTAGAGAGAACGGCCATCTTCCCGACCCCGGCAGGCTGACCCTACAAGAGTACCTCCACCAGTGGCTAGAGCAGGCGGAGGGGCGGCTACGGCCGAAGACCCGGCAGGAGTACATCGATGTCGCCAATGTGCACATCCTGCCCCACATCGGCCCCGTGAGGCTTTCCAGGTTGACCCCCCTGCACCTGGCACGGCTCTACACCCGGCTTCAAAAAGATGGCGTGAGCAGCTTCCGTAGGGAGAAGGCGCATACCCTGCTGCACAAGCTGCTGGCCGACGCCCACAAGTGGGGACTGCTCGCCAACAACCCGGCGGCCCTGGTGGACGGGCCGAAGCGGGAGCACAGGGAGCGGCAGTTGTGGGCGCC
>JBMNNU010000107.1:0-10337 GCA_050942695.1 Chloroflexota bacterium | reverse complement strand
CCTCAACAACGATACAGTCGTTACTCCAGGATGGCTTGCAGCCTTACAGGCAGCCGCGGAGCGCACTCCCGACGCAGGTATCGTCAGCGGCAAGATCATTGGCCCAGACGGTCGCGTGCAGCTCGCTGGCGCGTACATCGCTTTCGACGGCTCTGCTCGCATGATCGGCGAAGGCCTTTCCCCCGAAGACCCCAGCCTAGCTACCGAACGTGAGGTGTGCTACGTCGGCGGGCACTGTATGCTGATCAGGCGAGAGGTAATCGAATCAATAGGTCTGCTGGATGACTCTTATGGCTTCGGATACCACGAGGACACAGACTACTGCTACCGTGCAAGGCAAGCTGGATTCCGTGTCATATACACACCGGATTGCGTGATCCATCACCAACTGTTCGGCACTCCCCTGCCCGAACGGCAGAAAATTATCCAGAAAAACCAACAACACTTTCTCGAACGATGGTCGGACAAGCTGTTTTTGTGGAGATCGATCCGAAACCAGATCGAATTCAGAGCCAGCGAGGGTGAACTTCCGGTTGGTGCAGGTTGGTATGCTGCGGAATCGGAGTACACCTGTATTGGCAGAGATGCATGGTGCTATTTGCTACATCCAACGGGATCACCAGCGGTCATGGAGTTGATAGCTTCGGCCGCCCACCCTGACCTGATTGAAAAGCCCGTCAGGCTCGATGTGCTGGCCAACGGTAAGTTGGTTGGCCACGCCTTTTTCACGAATCCCTGGGAGCTACGCCAGCTTTTCTTTCCTATTCCCGAGTTAGCAGAAGAGAGGCTCCGTGTCGATCTAAAGGTCGATAGAAGCTGGAGGCCGGACGAGCTTTTTCAGGATGGAAGAGACCCACGGGAGATAGGCCTAGCTATATACAGGATGGCTGTTGGAGATGCATCCACGGCTGCAACGTGGGCTGCAAAGGGTGTCCCTCAAGACAGGTCCATTCAGAGACTTCGAGATCATCTGAAGTATCTGGAGCAAGCCTTAGCCGATAAGGACGACTTCTACCAACGAGAACTGGAAGGCAAAGAACGATTGATCGCTCAGTTGCAGGGAAATCTCGAACGGTACCACGCAACTCTACCTTTCAGGCTATACTTTACGGCAAAAAAAATGCTGAGCAAGTCCGGCCACGGCACCGAATCCTGAGTCCTAAAGGTGTACTACTTTCGCTATAAGCCATAAAATCCGGAGATTCATCGGACTGCCCTGAGATTTCGGATGCAATCCTGAAACAGCACTCAGGACGCAGGACTCAGGACTCTGCACTCAGCACCCAGCACTCAGGACCAGAAGCATGACCGTCCCGTTTGTATCGATAATAGTACTCAACTATAATGGCCTCCGCTTTCTAGACGATTGTCTCGGGTCGCTCGCCCGGTTAGATTATCCAAGCGACCGGTACGAGGTGGTGCTGGTAGACAACGTCTCGCAGGACGGTTCAGCCGATATCGCCCAGGAACGTTTTCCCTGGGTTCGCATCGTCAGAAACAGCCGCAACCTCGGTTTTGCTGCCGGCAACAACGTTGCTATGCGTGGGTCGTCTGCAGATTACGTGGTGCTGCTGAACAACGATACGGCTGTGGACTGCCAATGGCTGGCCAGGCTGGTGGATGCTGCGGAGAAAGATCCCAGGATAGGCATCTGCACATCCAAACTGCTGTTTAAGCACCGTCGGGCGCGGATTCGAATGGAGACGGCTCTCTTCCGACCTAGCGAATATGGATCATCCGACGAAAGAGAGCTAGGCGTTCAGATCTATCAAGCCCAGACCCAACAGGCAGGTGAGATTAGGCCAGTAGAATACCTGGATGGCTTCTATGGGATAGAGTCATCTCCTAATGGCCCTTTTCGTTGGTCTAAGCCACTGGCTACGTTTGGGTTGCGATTAATCCCAAATGGTATGGCCGCACGATTGGCATTGTGCGTAGCAGCGCCTCAGCCAAACATGGCTACTCGACTCACGATTTGCGACGGAGAAACTGCCCTGGGAGAGTGGGAGGTAGGAGCCAATCCGGAAGAAATATTGGTGGATCTACCTCAATCACTGGCCGACAAAGCGTTACCGGTCATTCAAAACGCCGGAACGTTGATTCTCAAGGACGGGTCGGGGCGAGACAGGGGCACCTTGGTAAGAGGCACTGAGGTATACCAGGAGGACGATCTCGGCCAGTACGCACGACAGGAGGAAGTCTTCGCAGGCTGCGGCGCAGCGCTGTTGCTCAGAAAAACGATGCTGGAAGATGTCGGCCTGTTCGACGAAGATTTCTTCATGTATTACGAAGATATGGATCTATCGTGGCGGGCTCGCCGCCGCGGTTGGAAGGTAATCTACGTTCCGGAGGCGGTAGTCCACCACGTCCATGCTGGTAGCAGCGTAGAATGGTCACCGTTCTTCATATACCACGTAGAGTGCAGCCGACTGCTGATGCTGGGCAAGAACGCCCCGTTCGGGTTGGCAGCACAAGAGCATCTCCGCTACCTTGCATCGGCTGCAATGACATTCGGCCGATTCGCGCGGTCGATAGCGTTGCGATCGCCGGACAGGCAGCTACTGGGACAGCGGGCATGGACTCAGCTCAGGGTAATGGCCTTTCTCGTCGGGCAACTGCCTCGGACCCTGGCTAAAAGACACAACCTGGCTAAACGGGACCTCGTGGATGCTTCAAAGCTTTTAGATTGGATGGTATCTGCTTGAAAGTAGGCATATACAATCGCTGGCTCCACACCATGGGGGGAGGAGAACGTTACACTGTTACTGCAGCCCAAGCCCTGGCCGAAAGCGGCAACCAGGTGGAGTTGATCACTCATCGCCCCACCTCCCTTAGAGATGTGGGAGCGAAATTGAATATAGACCTGAGCGGGATCGAGCTACGGCTTATCCCGGACCTACCTTTCCATCGCCTGGGCGACTACACTGAGGAGTACGATCTCTTCATCAACGCCTCTTTTATGAGCTTCGTACCGTCTCGCGCTAAGAAGAGCGTCCTGTTCGTCTATTTTCCGTTTCCGGTAGATAAATCCGCCTGGGGGCTGTTCAAGCGCCGGGTGGGGCTCTGGTTGCGACACCAGTTGATAGTCCCTGAGTTTGGCGAAGGTTTTTACGGATTGCAGCAGGTTGGTGGAGGATGGTACCGCTGGACCGCAGAGAAAGCCCTGGTTCATCTACCGGTGGTCAGTCCCGGCAAGTCCATGCAGGTACGTTTGATGGTCGGTAGTTTCCGGCCCGAAGGTCACCCTCCGGCCAAAGTGCGGGTATCCTGCGAAGAGGAGACTTTGCTTCAAACGGAGTTGTCGTCGACACACGGCAACTATGTTCCCCTGGAGGTAACGATACCTGCTCGAGCGACCAGATCCGATAAAGCCACCCTGGCGATAGAGTGCGACACCTTCAACCCCCAGGGAGGGGCAGGATTCGAAGACGACTACAGAGACCTTGGCATTGCCGTGGCGAAAGTGAAAGTGATGGGGCTACGCCATCAGATCTACGACATTCTCTTCGAAAGACTCATCAAGGAAGCGGGACTAAGACTCCACGGGATACCCGACAATCTATCGCTCCGATACGTAGATAGCTACGATCTAATCACTCCGATTTCCATCTATGTGCAGAAATGGCTGAACAACTATTGGGGTAAAAAGGGTGAAATCCTCTATCCGCCTGTAGATGTAGATTGTTATGACCCTAACAAAGAAAAGAAAAACATAATACTAACCGTAGGCCGATTTTTCAGCGGTAGCCATAATAAAAAGCATTTAGTTATGATCGACGCTTTCAAAAGGCTTTGCAAAAAGGGATTAACTGGGTGGGAATTTCATCTGGTTGGCGGTGTTGCCCCAGGGAAAATACATGCAGAATATCTGGATAGGGTGAGGCGCCGAGCGCAGGGTTACCCCATCTTCATCCACACCGATGCCCCGTTTTCTGAGTTGAAACAGTTGTACGAGGAGTCTTCGATTTACTGGCACGCAAGCGGCTACGGGGAGAACGAAAACCGAAACCCTATCCGGTTCGAGCATTTCGGCATTACTACCGTTGAGGCTATGGCAGCCGGTTGTATCCCTGTAGTGATAGCTAAAGCCGGCCAATTGGAAACCGTAGAGCACGGAAAAAGCGGTTACTTGTGGAACACCCTTTCAGAATTCGAATCTTACACCTTGAAAGTAGCAGGTGATCAGGCGATCCGCACATCCCTGCAAAAAGGTGCTATCGCGCGCTCCAGGGTCTTCGACCAGGACAGTTTCAAGCGAAGGCTGCTGGACCTGATCGCTAATATCTAGGTAGACTAATGTTCCGCCAAACTGATTCGGATACGTAGCCGTCGGCGGCTCATGCCGGGAGCGCGACCATCTTGGCCGCCTGGACGGATGGGACGCCCGCCCGCGCTCCCAGGAAGACTACATTCTAACGTCTGTCAAAATCAGTTTGGCGAAATAACTGCCCAATAAAGTGCAAATTTTATTCTCGAGTGTGTGTTAGAAATAAATATGGCAAAGATGACATCAGCCGAAGCTCGTGAATATCTCACAAGCTTCGATCACGGCTCCCACCCCCTTGCGCAGGAGTATCTAAACGTCGCTCTGGACCGCCTTCTAGTCACTTTGGATTTAATACCAGAGATGGAGCACAACGCTCGGGTGTTGGAGTTGGGGGCAACACCCTACTTTATGACCGCGCTCCTGATGCGCCATTTTCCATACCAATTGGAGCTCGCAAATGAGCCCATGCGTTTAGAGCAAGATGGAGGGACTGTTCGGCTGATAAACCGCAAGCAGGGATTGGACTACAAGTTCGAATACAAAGGATTCAACATCGAGACCGACCGTTTCCCCTACGAGGACGGCAGGTTCGATATGGTGCTCTACTGTGAGATGATCGAGCACCTGATGCACGATCCATCTCACTCCCTGTACGAAATCCATCGAGTTTTAAAGCCCGGCGGCTATCTGGTGTTGAGCACCCCCAACCCTTTTCGATATACGAATTATCTCAGGTTCCTGACCGGGAAGAACATTTATCCACCCTTTTCCGGCTACGGCCCCTACTCTCGCCACAATCGGGAGTTCAGCGCAGCGGAGTTGAGGCTATTGCTCACGCAGTGCAACTTCGAAATCGAGTCACTGATCACGGCCTACGATCCAGCCTACGATCACCCTAAACGGCTGGATGGTTTGATGCGCTGGCTCTTCAATCGCGGATTATTCAAAGAAAAAATGGACGTGATCCATCTCCGCGCGAAGGCCGTAGGGCAACCTATCTATCGGTACCCTCCGCAGCTATATCTGGACGTCCACGCTTATCAACGGATAGTCAACGATAACATCGAGATGGGTGTCAACGACGAGGCTCAATTAGGAACAGGTTTCTATAAGCTGGAATCCTGGCCTCCTTTCATACGATGGACAGATAAGAACGCTAAAGCTAAGCTGTTGTCCAAAGGGCAACCTACCGTTCGCCTGCGGTTCTACTCTGGGCCTAAAGAGTTGAACCGACGGGTAACAGGCAACATTACAGTAGCCGGAACAGAAAATCGATTCGACCTGGCAGCCGGGGAATGGGTAGACCTCAGCTTCCCAATACCATCGTTAAATCATGAGCCGGTGGAAGTAGAGATTAATTTAGATCAAACCTGGACACCTGATAAAGTGCTTGGCATGTCCGATACTCGACCGCTAGGCATCGCAGTCCAACGCATCTGGCTGGAGTAGAGACAATTGGGTAGTGGTGTAAGTCCAATACAGGTAGGCGACGATAAAAATAAAAATTACGACCTAGGCCGTTCGGATCGGTTCATTGCTGGACTGCTCATGGCTTTCTTCCTGGCGCTATACGTTCTGACAGGAGGAGGTCACGGTTACAGTCCTGACGGCGAATTTGCCTGGAGGGTAGCTCGTAGTATCAGCACTGATCCCGATCATACATACATAAAAAATATGCAGCGAGGTTTGGATCAATGGGGTTTCATGGTGCCATTGCTCGCCCAGCCGTTGGTTATCCTGGGTGAACCGCTGGCCGCCATAATGCCCGATAAAGACTACGCAATCGTAGACGGCCATACCTATGTGCTTCAAAAATACCGAAAGAGGGGGCTGCACGAAGATGCTCCAACGGTAGGGCCTAAAGCACCGGGTATCGATGACATATACATCCGCGACAACCTGACGTTGGGTCCAGCCACCTCCATGTCTATCATCTCCTTTCTATCGCTCTCTAAAGATGTCCCTCAAGGCACTCCTGTAGCAGAGGTCACGCTGATAGATAAAGAAGGGAAATCCTTTGTGTTCCCCATTCGTGCCGGAATAGAAACATCAGAGTGGAAAAGAGGTAAAGGTGCAGAGGATATCAGCCATGAGGAGGTACGCGTCGCGTCTATTTGGTTCGGCGATACCTCCGGCCGCAACTACTTCGTGGAAATCCCCTTTGGAAAAACATTAGAGATTCGCCAGTTCCAGGTACGCCACCTGGGAACAGATGCACATCTGCACATCCGCTCTGTGGCGCTAATGAACGACCACACAGGCAGCTTCGAGATATTACGAGGAAACGATCGTATGTGGTCCGAGCGAGAAAACAACGAACTGTTCGCTCGCCTGTTTTACTCTCCTTACAACGCTATTATCACTGCTATCGGATGTGTTTTACTTTTCGCCCTTACGAGGCTTCTTGGATACAGCCAGGCAGTTGGGGTCGTTTCGGTGTTTATTTACGGGCTAGCAACCCTAGCCTGGCCTTACGCAAAGTACGATTTTTCTGAGCCAACCTTGGTAATGTTTGTGTTGACCACTCTTTATCTGATACTCCGGTGGGACCAGGAACGAAAAGACCGACTTCTCCTCTTTGCAGGTTGCACAGCTCTGGCGTGCGTAGGTACTAAGTATGCTTCGGGTATTCTCATCCCCCTTATGGCGCTGCAGATCGTTCTCCTCCAATGGGAGAAGTATCCTAATTTGAGAGGCATTCCACAGCTACTGAAGCCCCTCTTCGTCTTCAGCGCGCCCTTCATTCTAGTAGCGGCACCGGCCTTGATATACCTGAGCCGTCGCTTCGGCTACTACCCTTCGATTTTGGAGGCGTGGGCTGGAGTACAGCGAGGATGGTTGCCCCTCCCGATGGATATCGGGCTACGAGGGTTACTATTCAGTCCCGGGAAAAGTTTTTTTCTGTACTCACCGCCAATGGTGCTGGGTTTGCTGTCGGCAATCCCCTTTGTCCGTCGCCACGGCGTTCGCACTATAGGCATTCTGACAATCATCATGGTGTACTTCACCATATACGCAAAAAAACCAGCCTGGCATGCAGGAGCGGGGTGGGGACCCAGGTATCAGGTTTTGGTCATTCCATTAGTGATGCTGATCTTGGCACCTTTGATCCAAAAAGCCATCGAGCAGCGCCACCATTGGGCCAGATACGCACTTATCGCTACTTTCGTTCTGGGTATGTTTTTCCAAATGCTGGCAGTCACGAAGTACTTCGAGCACTATATCGGCATGTTCAGGCATCAGATCGTAACACAGCTTCCGGATGAAGGCGCACAGTATGGAGGGGCGGATTACTATCCCTACTCGGCAGGGCTAGACGACGGTAACTCCACTACGGCCACCGTCATGGCCTGGCCATTTAGCCCTATTTTTGCCCATATCTGGCTTCTCACGGCGGACTTTCTATCCCTCGGCCCATCGTCACTTCAAGGCCAAAAGACATTAATACTGATGAATCCGCCTTGGAAGGCGCTCTGGGGGATAGATGCTGTACCGGCAAACCCGGAGTACGGACTCGGCTTCGACTTCTGGTCCATGAAGATGAAAACGGATTTCCCTTCATTTACCACCTTTTTATTTGGGGTAGGCCTGATCATCCTGCTGCTGGAAGCGATTCTGCTGTTTACAGGCACCCGGCTCATCTCGCTGCTGTTCAATCGATCCAAATACCGCAGCACTGTACTGAGAGCGTGGATCGTCTCCGCTATCCTGATCCTGCTGATTTTCGATGGCATACACTTCATCCTCTAACCTGAGGTTGGCGAGCCTTCGCCGAGCACTTCAAACGCTTCCACCCGGCTTGGCACGAGAACGGGATGTAGTAGCCTGCCTATTTTTAATACTTCTTGCTATTTTATTCCCCTGGCAGCTTTCGCTTCTCGGCTACCTACCGAGTTCCATTGACTTTCTACTCCAGTACTTCCCGAACCTAGCATTCCTCGGCAACAGCCTAAAGTCGGGCGAACTGCCGCTGTGGAACCCCTTCGTCTTCGCCGGGACTCCATACCTGGCAGACCCGCAATCAGCAGTTCTCTACCTACCAAATTGGCTCTTTCTCATATTGTTCGAAACCCCGGATGCAGCGCGGGCTATCGTTGTTTTCCATTATGCCCTGGCAGCGGTCTCGTTCTATCTCTATCTGAGAGTCATCGGGTTATCCTCAGCGCCGTCATTACTAGGCGCAACTGTTTTTGGATTGAGCGAGTACACCATCACACAGGTGGCAGGCATACCGCTATTGATCAATCTCGCCTGGATACCGGTAGTGCTGTTGCTGGTAGAACTGACTCTTCAGCGCCGCAAGCCTGTTTTCGCTGCAGGAGCGGCCGTCGCACTGACTATGCAGTTGTTTAACGGCTGGCTCCACGGACTATACGTTACAGCTTTCGCACTAGGCGCTACCTTTCTGTGGCACGTCCTCGTAGACATAGTGGTCACTCGGCGTTGGAAAACCGCATTGACAGCTACAGGTCTAATGGCTCTCGCTGGAACAATATCTATCGCTTTAGGTTCAGTGCTGATCTTTCCCGCTCTCGAATTCGTCGAACGATCCAATTACGTCATGGACAGAGGGATCGCTCAAGCAGGCGGTGAGGGTAACGTCACCGTACTTGCCCTGTTGGGCGTCGGGGGAAGCGAAGGCCATGGAGCGTATATCGGCGCGATAGGGTTAGGACTGCTGCTTTTGGGTGCCCTATACGGCAAGAACAGGAGAAGGGTCTACTTATATCTGCTTCTAGGGGGATTTGCGCTCCTGACGGCTTTCGGAACCAAAGCCCCATTATATGCATACCTTTATGATTTGATACCTGGATTCCGAACCTTCCATACACCAGGAAGGTTCATGGTATTGTACCTTTTCTCGGCTTCGGCCCTTGCAGCTTTTGGAGCAGACACCATTATGCGAGGGGTGAGTAAGCGCCAGTTGCTCACGTTGGGGGGCTTGGTGCTCTTGCTGTTAGCGCCCTTCTACTACACGATGTCCCGGATGTTCGCCCCAGAAGCCACCGGTTTGCTAGTGAACAACCTTGTCCATTGGTGGGACGGCCCCTATCTTAGAGCTGAAGTAGCGCGCCACATTCTGCTCTTCGGGATCGCCGGCCTACTGTTTTTCCTGATGCTCGGCCTCAAAAGGCTGCCGGCTAAGCATAGTTACGCCATAGCCCTACTACTATTGCTTGCCGATCTGTTCTTCATGCGCAACCTGAATGGGCAGTATTTCGCCACGCCTCCCAGCATCCTTACATCAAACGCCAATGTTGATTACATTGAAAGGGTCGATCAACAGGAGTACAGGGTCATGGGATACGCAAGAAACGGTACTCTGCATTTTCTGTCCGATTTCCCTAATGGCCTGGTTCCCGCCCTGATGCCCCCAAACCTGGCCATGGTCTACCACCTTCAGGATGTGCAGGGATATAACCCTCTCCAGTTACGACGATACGCTGAATACATTGCAGCCATCAATGGTGGAGCCCAGGATTACCACTGGGCGTTGATCTACAACTTTCAGTCTAAACTGCTCGACATCCTCAACTTACGTTATGTAACGTTGAAAGGCGATGAGTCCAGGCTGAAAAACATAACCATAGCAACGGGGTTGAATCTGGAGGATACAGGCCAATCCGCTACTGCTCAGGTCAAACCGGTGCTCGCAACCGGCATCCAGGTGCACTCTTATCTAGGCCATTCAGCAGACCTTACCGATGGCGAGGTAGCCGCACGCATCCTTATCACCGAACCGTCGGGGCGCAGCAGAAGTATAGATCTACGAGCTGGCGTGGAAACGGCAGAATGGGCTTACGACCGCCCGGACGTGGTCAATCGAGTCAAGCATAAAAAAGCAACGGTATCCATGACCTGGAACTTGCCAACGCCCGTACACACCTACGTCGCCGAGGTCAGCTTCCCCGAACCGATAGAAATCTCCCAGGTAACGCTGGAACGGGTCAAACCAGGAATATTCATAGTTGTTCCGGAACTGGCGGTTGTACCCGCTTACCCGCTCAATCGTTATGAAGAGATAGCACAAATTGAGGAGGCTAAGCTGTACCGTAACAATTTGGCGTTG
>JBMNNU010000128.1:0-8712 GCA_050942695.1 Chloroflexota bacterium | reverse complement strand
AGACCCTGTCCATTTCCACTGCTTCGATGAAATGCCTGTCGTGGGACACCAGCAGGATCGCCCCGCGGAAGGCCCTGAGCGCGGACTCGACGACTTCGAGCGAGCTGTAGTCCATGTGGTTGGTGGGCTCGTCCAGAACCAGGAAGTTTGCCCCCGAAACCACGATCTTCGCAAGCATCAGCTTGGCCCGTTCGCCCAGGCTCAGATCCCCAACCCGCTTCACCACATCATCTCCGAAGAAGAGAAAGTAGGAAAGCAGCTTGCGAGCCTCGTCCTCGTACATCGTGAGGTCGCGGCAGAACTCCTCGTATACTGTTCTATCCTGATCCAGCCCGGAATGGTCCTGCGAGAAGTACCCGATGCGAACCCCGCTCCCGATCTGGACTGTGCCCCCGGTTGGCTCGATCTCTCCGACAACTACCTTTAGCAGCGTAGTCTTCCCGGTGCCGTTTCCTCCCAGGATCACGGCTCGGTCCTGCCCCTTGATGTCCAGACTCAACTGCTTCAGCACCAGTTGGTCGCCAAAGGAGCACGAAACGCCGGACAACCTGGCTACTGAAGCTTGCCTGCTAAGCGAGCTGTCTAGATCGAGCTTTAGCGACCATTCCAGTGGTGGCTTTTCGAGCTTTTCGTCGCTCTCCAACAGTCTCTCCAGCTTGCGCTCCCGGCTTTTCGCCTTCCTGGCCACCTTCTTGGCGATTCTTCTCTGGAAGTCGTTGTCTGTTGCGGTTTCGGTTTTTTTCGCCTGTTCCTTGGTGCAGCGGATATCCTGTTCCACTTTCCGTATCCATTCCTGCTGGTCCTTATACGCCGACTCCCACCTCGTTCGCTCCACTCTCTTCTGCTGACTGTAAGCTGAGAAGTTGCCGGGGTAGACTTTGGCGGTATGCTCTCGATCGTCCAGCTCGATAATCTGGCCAACTACCCTGTCGAGAAACCTCCTATCGTGGGAGACCACCAGCACGCCGCCGTCGTATCGCTTGAGATAATCCTCCAGCCAGAGCAGCGCAGGCAGGTCGAGGTTGTTCGTCGGCTCGTCTAGCAGCAGAATGGACGGATTGGACAGGAGCAGACGGGCAATGGCTAACTTAATCTGCTCGCCGCCGCTCAAGGAGCCTAACTGTCTATCTAGCTCCAAACTGCCTAACCCGAGCGCGTGCAGCACAGCTTCGATCTTGTGCTCCGCTTCGTAGCCGCCCATCACCTCGTAACTTTCCCGGACCTCGCCATACTCCGACATTATCGACTCCATCTCGCCTGCATTAAGATCCCGCTGAGACATTTGCTTTTCGAGGTCGGCCAGGCGGCTCCGCAGATATGGGATCTCGCCCAGGGCCGATTCCATAGCCACTCGAACCGATTCGCCCTCGCGATCCTCCAGTGTCTGCGGCAGGTATCCGACAGTGGTACCGGTCGAGCGTATGACGATGCCTTCGTCCGGCTGCTCGATACCGGCAAGAACTCTCAGGAGGGTCGACTTGCCCGATCCGTTTTTACCAACGAGGCCAAATCTATCCCCCTCGTTGATCGTAAAGGAGACCTTATCGAGGATCAGATTCGCCCCGTAGTATTTGGAGATGTTGTCGGCTTGTAACAATGAGCATGACTCCTTTCAACAACGTTTGACACCAGGCACGAAAAAACGCCGCACAATCGATAGTTTAGGCGGCGATGAGCGAAGCCTGCTATTGAAAGGAGACGCTAACGGAGGATTAGCATACCAGGAAACCGGCGCACGCACGTATGGACGTGAGGTGCCAGAGCATTGAACCCTTCAGAGGCTCCGCTCAGAGCAGTCGCATACGCATGGATACCATCTCACCTTCCCTGGTGTAGTGTAATGGCGCTATAGAGGTGCACCACCACTTATAGTATAGAGGCAAAACGGCCTTGAGTCCAGGGTTTTATGAGTGGGGGAACCGACGCTCTACGGGGTATTGACGAATAACGTTAACGATGCCATACAATAACCACGATTCGGAAGCGCAATCAAGATAATCGAGGAGTAGTAGATGCGTCACCTGCCTATCCGCGCCCTTCGGGATTGCGCTACCGAGATACTTCAGCGTTACGGCCACCCCGAAACCCATTCCGCCATGGTGGCCGATGTCATGGTTGACGGCGACCTGCGCGGCTACCCTGACCATGGGGTCTGGTTTCTCGGCATGCTGCCCTCTGCCTTGAGGAGTGGGCGACATAACCCACGGCCAAACGTGCGGGTAGTGAGTGAGACCGAGAGCGCGTTGCTCCTGGACGGAGACAGAGGCTTCGGTGTAATCTCCGGGATGCAAGCGATCCGCTGGTGTATTGAGCGCGCGCGCTCCAATCGCGGGATAGCGTGCGCTGCAGTGCGCAACGCCGGTACTGTAATAGCCCTCGCGCCCTACGTGGAGTTGGCAGCCCGAGCCGGTGTCATCGGATTCGCCTGCGTGAATGCCGAACCTGCGGTGGCTCCACCGGGTGGATCGACGAAGGTTTTCGGGACCAATCCCCTTGCCTTCGGCGTCCCAGCCGGCCGCCACTACCCGTTGATTTTCGATACCGCAACCAGCAGCACCGCCGCACTGAAGATGCGTATTGCAGCGCTCAGGGGAGAGAAAGTGCCTGAAGGGCTGATCGCGGATGAAAAGGGGCGCCCAACAACCGAACCACGCGAATTCTGGCCGCCAGGAGGTGGCGGACCTATTGGATCGATCCTACCTCTAGGGTGGCCGGTTGGATCGCACAAGGGTTTTGGCTTGGCGATGGTTGTGGACGTTCTGGCGGGAGTCCTCACCGGAGGAGGGTTCGCCCAGACGGCAAGCATCGCGGGCAGCGACATCGGCCAGTTTTACTGGGCGCTCGATATCAGCCCGTTCATGGCCTTGGAGAAGTTCCGAGCGCGTGTCGACGAACAGATCGATCAGGTGAAATCGAGCGCACGCATCGAGGGCGCAGGCGAAATCCTCGTCCCAGGAGAAAGGGGCCAACGGCTCCGCGAATCTCTTCTGGCGCGCGGGACAGTGCCCATCCCTGACGAAAGCTGGGAGCGACTCGAAAAGGTGTGTCGCGATTTGGGACTCACTCCCCCGATGTGATCCGCGAACTACCTTGGTTACCATACGTAGCGGAGCTAAGCTGCGCCGTTCCTCGATGCAATGATCAGTAGGTTCCGTGGCGGATAGATCTGTGGATAGTAATGTTGAGGCTGTGCTGCGGGAGGCCAGGGAGCTCGCCTTGTAGTGGAGAGGGTCGATTATCGATGTGAGTCGCTTAGCATCTCCTCCGCCGCTGCAACCACTTCCAGCGGAGCCAGGTCGAGGCATTCCTGGTTGTACGGGCAATCGAAGAGATAGCAGGGGGTGCAGGGGGTATCCTTTCTCAATATCTTCGCTGGCGCGTATCTAGGAGCCCACTGGCTTACTAGATCGGTCCCAGAGTAGGTTACCACCATCGGTACCCCAAAGGCGTCGCCCAGGTGCAGAGGGATGGTGTTGTTGCAAAAAATCAGCTTAGCCCTCTCCAGCAGGGCGGCGAACTCCTCAACCGCCGTCTCACCGGCCAACGATTGCACTCGACCCGGACAGCTTGCGATCTCCGTCTCGATAGCCGGAGCCTCCTTGGACGAACCGGTGAACAGGATCGGCAAGCCGGTTCTGTTGAAAAGCTCGCGGGCGACTTCGACGAACCGAGCGAGCGGGTAGCGGCGCGCCTGGCAGCTAGCCCAGGGGTGGATAACGATGTACGGCTCATCTGTCTCTATGCCGCGCGACGTCAGAATACCGCGAGCAGCCTCCCTAGCGCTAGCCGGGATCTGCAGCTCGAGATGGCGGCTCTTTACCTCGAAGCCCACGCTCTCCAGTAGACGGAGGTTCCTCTCTGCCTGTTGGATTTCGTCCGGCATGTCTCTTACCTCATTAGTCAGGAGGCTGCCGCCGAACTCCTTAGAATCCCCGAGTCGCAACGGGATGCCGGCCAGGTAACAGACGTAGGCTGGGCCGTAGGGGGTCTGGGAGAAGCTGGTGAAGATCACTGCTGCGTCGAACCTGCGGTCGCGCAGCATCTTCACTAGCTCCATCTCGCGGTCGGGGTCCAAAGGCATCTTGTGCCCGACATCCTGCCATACCGCTCGCCAAACGATCGTTTCATCGATCCGTGGGACGAGCGGCGCTGCTTGCGAACCGGCAGGACTTGCCAGAAGGGTGAGCCTGGCGCCCGGCAGGCTTTCGGCCAGGGTTCGAACCGCTGGCGAGAGCAGGATCACGTCCCCCATGTTATCCAGCCGGACGAGCAGAATGTTGCGAGCTTCTGCCCAGCAACCCTGGCGCATTGACTCTCTCCTCATGTTGGATGAACAACTGTTTGCAAGAGGTATACCGGAGGTTCACCGCCTCGAATCCTGTAGCCGTCTCCCCCGGCCTCTGGCTGCGAAATCTGGTAAACTTTTGTTCTACTTGGTAGGATAATGCTGAAAGGAGTAGATAGATGCCTCTCGTACCTATGCGACAGATACTCGATGAAGCGGCTAAGGGTGGCTACGGCGTTGGCGCTTTCAACGTAAACAACATGGAGCAGATCCAAGCGATCATGCAGGCCGCAGCCGACACCAAGAGCCCCGTGATCATCCAGGCCAGCCGTGGCGCGTTGAAGTACAGCAAGATGATCTACCTGCGCAACCTCATCCAGGCGGCCGTCGAGGACAACCCAGATATCCCGGTCGCTATGCACCTGGATCACGGCAACAGCGTCGAGACGGTCAAGCAGGCCATTGCGCTCGGCTTTACCTCCGTGATGATCGACGGCTCGCTAGCCGAGGACGGCAAGACTCCGAACAGTTATGAAGCAAATGTAGAGATTACCAGCAGGGTGGTCGAGCTCGCCCATCCGCTCGGTATCAGCGTTGAGGGCGAGATCGGTGTGCTTGGCGGTATCGAGGACGAGCACGGCGCCGGTTTGGCTGCGGGAGAAACCGAGCATCTGACCGATCCGGCGCAAGCCGAGGAGTTCTACAAACGGACGGGGGTGGATGCGTTGGCCGTTGCGGTTGGCACGAGCCACGGCGCCTACAAGAGCGGACGAAGGGACCCGGTCACGGGTAAGGTGTTGCCGCCGGCCCTCGCGATGGAGCGGATAGAGGAGATTCACCGCCGCCTGCCGAACTGCCACATGGTGATGCACGGCTCTAGCTCGGTGCCTATCGAGCTTGTAGATATCATCAACCGCTACGGCGGCAAGATGCCGGGGACCCACGGCATTCCGATCGAGCAGATACAGCGCGGCATCCAGCACGGTGTGCGCAAGATCAACGTGGACACGGACATCCGTCTGGCGATGACCGGCGCTGTGCGCAAGTTTATGGCTGAGCACCCTGAGAAGTTCGACATGCGCGATTGGATGGGGCCCGCGCGAGCAGCCGCAGCCGAGGTGGTGAAGGCCCGCATGATCCAGTTTGGCGCCGCCGGCCACGCCGGGGACTACGCCCCGATGACGCTGGACGACATGAAGAAGGTGTACGGCTTCGCAGGCTAAAGCACTCGATCCATTCTGTGTTGAATTGAAGGCTCGATCTGCGAATCTGGCATAGGCGCTCGTGCTTCCGATAGTAAGCTGAGCGCCTATGCCGGTTACTTGCATCGACTTAGCTTCCGACCCGGCCCCCATCTCTCATCATAAGCCGGAACCTCAGCCATTAGCCGTAGAGGCTTTTCGTCTGAAAGGCCGATGGCTGCCCGAGGCCAACCTAGTACACTCGGCGCACGATATTCTCCAAAACAATGCTGATTCGACAATAGAGACCAATGGCAATAAATGGGTGCTTAGCGTCTCGCCGAATTAGAAATCGCTCAGGGAGGAACGTGCAATGATCCGAGGGTCCCTTCGACCTTACTACTTGATGGGAACGCTGATTGCCGCTTTTCTTGCCGTTACCGCCTCCGCGGGATTGCTGCTAGATAGCCTTTACGCGCCCTTTTTCGCCGAGGCGCTGCTGCCAGGCCTGCCGGTCCAGGACGGGATGTCGCTGATCGCCGCCCCACTGCTGCTGGCGGCGATGTACTACACCGGGCGCGACTCGGCTCGTGCATTCGTCGTGTGGGTCGGAGTACTAGTGTACGTCGCCTACTACTACTCGTTCTACGTCTTCGGCTTCGCCTACACCGCTATCTACCCACTCTACCTGGCGCTCGTGGGGCTCGCTACCTACTCCCTGATCGGCCTGCTGACTGGCGCAGATATTGAGGCCTTCGCCTGCCAAGTCGGCGAGAGGATGCCGGTCCGCTTTATCGGCGTGGTGCTGGGGATGGCGCTTCTCTTCGTCCCAATCTGGCTCATGATGATCGTTCAGGCTATCAATAGGCAGCAAGCAGTTGGAGCCGACCTGGTGTTCGTGTTCGACCTATGCTTCTTGATCCCCGCAATGACGTATGCTGCGGTTCAGGTCTGGAGGCGGCGACCGCTAGGATACCTGCTGGGCGGGATACTGCTGTTCAAGGCGGTGGCTTCCGGCATCCTGCTGACGCTGGGTACCTTTCGCCAGATGCAGCTTGGGTACGCGATTGCGTTCGAGCAGTTGGCGATGTATATCTTTCTCGCAGTGGCGGGCTCTCTGGCGCTGCTGTTCTACATGCGGAACCTGAGCGGGCAGTCGGGCCAGAAAAGCTGCCCCCACGCACATCAATCGCTGCGGCAACAGGGGTGTTTTGAATGATGCGGAATGATGTCGTAGATAGGCCCAGTTCTTGAAATTGACCGCAAAGCCGAGCAAGGCCGGCGATCAGTCGCAGATTATCGGGCAGACGGGCTGGAATCGGTCCAATTGTCGTAGAGATGCCGGGGGGTGAGCCAAGGAAATGGCGGCCGGGCTACAGATTCGCGATGCCCGTGAAGACGATCAGGAAGCCATCAAGAAGGTCACCCTGGCGGCTTTCGAGCAATACAGGGATCTAATGGACCCAACCCACTGGCAGGCCTACTTGCAGTCAGTGGAGGATACCCTCGCCGAAAAGGGGCCGGAGGAGCGGATAGTAGCGGAGCTGAGCGGCGCTATCGTGGGCAGCGTCCTGCTGTGCCCGGCTGGGACTCCGATCCGTACGATAGACGGAAGAACCCTTATTCGGGAGAGACCTGAGGTGCGGCTACTGGCCGTTGCGCCGGAGGCGCGTGGCCGGGGCATCGGTGCCGCGCTCGTAGAGGAGTGCGTGCGGCGGGCACGACTGGCCGGCGCAAAAGAGCTCACCCTCCATACGTCCGACATGATGCAGGCCGCGGTTCGCCTCTACGAGCGGCTAGGTTTCGTGCGAGCGCCTGAGCTGGACTTCAGCCCTGCTCCCGGAGTGCTCGTCAAAGGCTACTCCCTCAGCCTCGACCCCGAGCCTCAATAACTCCCCCTCCCTCTATACTCGTTTTGAGAAGTATTTCCTATTAACAAATTGGTTGAAGAGGTATATAATAAGACGTCAGCCGTGCTTCCTTCATCATCTGCTATCGCTCGCTACTGATCACCGATGGTTATTGGTGATGCATTTACCCGTTTACTCCTTGTAGATGCGTAGGTTGCAGGCTCTGGCTCGCCTGCGGGGTCTGCCGGGCGCGCTCGATCCGAGGCTGGCAGTCTACCGCCAAGGCTGTGCAGATTGAACAATTGCCGCCGACCATCCGAATTACCCGTCTACCGGTTACCGAGTGGCGGAAGCCGTTGGGGATTGGCGATAGCTGTTTCCACGCTGTCGGCGTTTTTCCTGGCTGCTTGCTGGCAGTCACGTGGCCGCGTGACGACGATCGCTCCAGCCCGACCTCCTCGCCTGCAGCCCTCCCTGGCTCAGCACAAACCTAGCTTGAGCCTCCTTGCCATGCTCTGTTTACTGCTGTTCACCATCGTAGCGGTTTCGACAAGTCCCGCGCCGGCAAGCGCCGAGCTGGCGACCTTCTCGCACCACGGATTGAACGTTCTAGCCAAATCAGGCGATCTCGCGCTCTTCTCTCAGCAGCCTGAGTCCACATCGGATCCGGCAGCCAATCAGGGAGCGGAATCCACCCATACACAAACCCCGCCATCTGTGGAGAGCCAGCCGGAATCGAGCAAAAAGCCTTTCATCTACGAGGTGCAACCGGGGGACACTCTCAGCCAGATAGCCTTCAACTTCGGGGTAACTTCGAGTATCCTGGCAGCGCTGAACGCTCTGGATGACCCCAACCGCCTGAGCGTGGGCGATCGGTTGCTGGTGCCGGCGGTGCCGGGGGTCGTGCACTGCGTAGCTGATGGCGAAAGCCTGCAGGATATCGCATCGGCGTACGGGGTGGATATAGACCGGTTGCTGGAGGCGAACGACCTGGGCGATCCGCCTCAGGTGGTGGCAGGCCAACGGCTGCTCGTACCCGAGGATGAGACCGTTCTAGCGAGGGCGAACATCAGCAGCCGGGGCGGAGCCAGATCGCCGGAGCCCATACCCAATATCGCGGAAAGCAGCGGCTTTATCTGGCCGGCGACCGGCCTCATCACCACCTACTTCTACGATCCAGGCCATCGAGGCATCGATATCGCGGCTGATGAGGGCGTTCCGGTATACGCCGCGGACGGAGGGGTGGTAATAACCGCCGTAAAGGTAGATTACGATTACGGCTGGCACCTGATTATCGACCACGGGAACGGGTATCAAAGTCTGTACGGCCACCTAAGCGCTTTATATGTGGACCAACAGGCGAGGGTGGCCAAAGGGCAGACGATAGGAGCGATAG